>JAGRNC010000559.1 GCA_020440935.1 Leptospiraceae bacterium
TCAAGGTACTATTCCTCGAGCCTTAGGTTCGCCCGTAGCGAAGACCCCGCATTCAGCAGCGAATGTGGGGTTTTCTTATTTCAACCCGGTACCCGAGGACATGCTTTTTGAGTTGCCAAACTCTGCCATGGAATTTCCTACATCCATGCGTTGGGCATGCGAAAACTTTGTTTCTGCCTTCAGGTCTATCGTTCTTATTCTATTTTTGATTTCTTCCCAGAATTGTGTTTTTCATCCGATTTTCGATTTCTTCCAGGATGATGCGAATCAAGAACAAAGTAATCAGCTTGCCCTGGCTCTTCTGGCGGCTGGCGGACCCACCGGGCCGACCATCGATTGCTCCGATGACGGCGTAGATTGGACGGGCCGGAACGCTGCCGAAGCAGGGCAGTGGTCGTCCGTAACGTATGGCAATGGACTCTTCGTGGCTGTGGCCGATGGCTCGAATCGGGTCATGAAGTCAGCCGACGGCATTAATTGGACAGCCAACTCCGCGCCGGAAGCCAACTCCTGGAGCTCCGTGGCTTACGGTAATGGCGTTTTCGTGGCGATAGCACAATCTGGCGCGAATCGCGTTATGACATCCACCGACGGCGCGAACTGGACAGCTCGATCGGCATCCGAAGCAAACCAGTGGAGATCCGTAACCTATGGCAATGGACTCTTCGTGGCTGTGGCTGCCGATGGCACAAATCAGGTAATGACATCGCCGGACGGAATCAGCTGGACTCCCAGGACCGCGGCCGAGGCAAACCAGTGGTTCTCTGTGACCAATGGAAATGGACTCTTTGTCGCGGTCTCCGCTGCTGGCACAAATCGTGTAATGACATCGCCGGATGGCATTAACTGGACGCCCCGGTCTGCCGCCGCCGCAAATCAGTGGCTTTCGGTAACCTATGGCAACGGACTCTTTGTGGCGACGTCCCTGGATGGCGCGAATCGGCTTATGACATCTCCGGATGGAATCACCTGGACAATCAGGTCCATTCCTGAAGTGAATGTATGGTTTGGACTAACTTTCGGCGATGGCCTCTTCGTGGCCACATCGGCCGATGGAACCAATCGAGTTATGACCTCCCCTGATGGCATCAATTGGACCTCTCGGTCCGCTCCAGAAGCAAATGTGTGGATTTCCGTAACCTACGGCAACGGGCTATTCGTGGCTGTGTCGACCAGTGGTGGAACGCAAGTAATGACCTCGGCCTGCGACTGAGCCAGCGGGTGGATCTCCCACTTCGGCCCAGGACTCTCTGGAATCCTGTCGAGCCTGATTCGGCCACCGCCATCGATCCTTGTTGGTACGGACCTTTTTTCTTGACCCATATGGGCAATCTTCTTTGTGTGTATATACACGTATCTCAAAGGAGCGACTTATGACTGATGTCTATATTTATGATCATGTCCGAACCCCCCGCGGGAAAGGAAAGAAGAGAGGGTCTCTGGCCCATGTGCATCCCCAGAATCTGGCGGCTGCCACGCTAAAAGCGCTGGAAGGGCGCAATAAGCTGGATCCCACCCTGGTTGAGGATGTAATTCTGGGATGTGTTTCTCAGGTGAACGAACAATCTTCCTGTATTGCTCGCTATGCCGTTATGGCGGCGCAATGGCCGGAAAGCGTGCCGGGCTATACGGTAAACCGATTCTGCGGATCCGGTTTGCAGGCAATAAACAATGGAGTGGGAGCGATTGCTTCCGGAATGTCCGATCTGATTGTGGCCGGTGGAGTAGAGTCCATGAGCGCAGTAAAGATGGGCGCCGACATGGGCGATCTGGGCATGGATATGAGCATTGGCAACCCTGTGGTGGCCGAGCACTTTAATCTGGTACCCCAGGGAATATCCGCAGACCTGATCGCTACCAAAGAAAAGTTCAGCCGGGAAGATGTGGACAAGTTCGCTGTAGAATCGCAGCAGCGAGCCGATGCAGCCATCAAAGATGGACGCTTCAAAAAGAGCATCGTTCCCATCGAAGGCAAAGATGGCAATCCAGTGGAGCTGGATGAGCATCCTCGAATCGAAAGCGACATGGACTTCCTTTCCGGCCTTCCGGCAGTGTTCAAAACCATCGGCGAAAAGCAACTGGATGCCATCGCGCTTAAAACCTACAAAGAATTCCCTTCCATCAATCACGTGCACACCCTGGGCAACTCCTCCGGCGTTGTAGACGGAGCGGGCGTTGTAATGCTGGGTAGCGAGAAAGCCAAAGA
>JAGRNC010000560.1 GCA_020440935.1 Leptospiraceae bacterium
GCAGTCGGCTCTCTCCACAGCCGTGGCAGAACCATCGCAAAATCCAATTCCGCCATTTTGCATGGAGCCCGAAGGCTGCGAATCGGTGAGAAAGACTTGTAGCGCAGGTAATTCGCCGGACCCGCCAGCGCCGGTGGCGACGCTTGCAGGCGCAAGCAAAGCCAGAAGCGCATCGGACTCATCATTCTTCTGGAAGAGTGCCGCATAAAACGGCGTACATTGCAGCAAAAGCAATGGAAGGATTGTGCTAAGAGCAATGCGCATCGAACTTTTCATCAATAACATGCAATAACCGCCAAACTTGCATTTTTTTGATTCCTGTATTGTATCGCGCCAGTAGATTTAGGTTGCATGGCCGTCCCGGAAGTCTTTCGTTGAACGCACAATGCGGCATCGAACTCATTTCTGTGCATCGGTTTCGCTTGTCCTGGCAATGGTATTTTCCGCCTGTCGATCCATACCCGAATCCGGCATCGTAATCGATCCGGAGGTTCTGGAAAGACTCTACATCTGCGAACCGCCGGAGCACTACCGGGTATTCCTCTGGCTATATGGAAGCCTGCCATTGTGGATTCCGGAACAAAAGGAATACGCCCCGCCCGAACGCTCCGTACTGTATCGAGTGGAACAAAAGCGTGAATCGCTGGACTACTCCTTGACCCTGCTGTTGGGTACTCTGTTTTCAGTGACAACCTACAGGCTGGCGGTCTGGCGATGCCACAGCCAGGGACAGCAGGAAATTCTTTTGCAGAAAGAGCAGGACAGAAAATGGGAACAGGAAAAACGCCGGGAGGAAGCTCAAAAGCGTGCCCTGGAGCAGGAGCAAAAAGTAAAGGGGCCTTCTCCTTGATTCGCGCCGCAATTTTAATTTTCTCGATCTGCGCGCTGGCGAACCTGCCTTGCTGCACGGAACTACGGTCGGAGGCCCCCTGGCTGCGATGCACTTCGGGGAATTGTATCCAGGGGCAGGGTGTTCTATTGGCGGGAGGTTCGACCTATTCCGGGGCCTTTGTGGATGGCTTACCCGATGGAACGGGGACGTTACGTCTGTCTACCGGGCTGCGCTACGTCGGTGGATTTCGTGCAGGTCAGTTTGACGGGCAGGGAACATTAACTCTTCCAGATGGTTCTAAGTATGTAGGCGGATTTCAAAACGGATTGTTCCACGGTTCGGGCCAGTTAGATCTTACCTCGGGTAACAGCTATTCCGGCGCGTTCAAGCGTGGCCGTTATGATGGGCAGGGCACATTTACCTATCGGGACGGTTCGCAGTACAAGGGCCTGTTTCGAAAGGGTCGGCCGGAGGGAGCTGGCGAATATGAATCCTCGCGCGGAGCCTTAATCCAGGGCGAGTTCAGACAGGGAAAATTGGATGGAGTGGGAAAAGTAGAGATGCCGGACGAATCGCCCATCAATGGTACCTTCAAGGATGGGCGATTAGTGGAGATTCGCCAATGAAATGGATGTCCCGGTTATCGGTGCAAATCGGTCTGCTATACACGGCGCTTGCTGGAATCAACATAGCATTCTTTTCATTCATGATTGTAGAAAACCAGACGGACTTGCTGCAGAATACCTTTCGTTACCATGCGCGGGTCATCGTTCAGGAAGTTACGGTAGACCTCAAAAACGCAAGCATGACCGAATCTTCGCCTTCGGACGTTGCAAAGAAGGCGGAGGAGTTGCTTGGGCCATACAACATTGGCTATGGCATGGTTTTTGACGACAATGGAAAAGTGGCGGCTTCCTGGAACGGCACTACCCGCGCTCCGGATGCTCCTGCGTCGGCACTACTGGAAAGAACGGCCGAACTTACCGGCGGAAGCTCACTATTCAAAGCGCCATACTCCATTGAACTGTACGAAAAAGATTGGAGCGCAGATCTATTGCTGCCTCTGGTCGGGGCGGCTGACGGCTATTTCCTGAATGTCCGACTTAAGATCGCGGCCATGGATGATCGCATGGCAGTACTCGGCCGGCAGATTACCATGGCGGTGCTGTGGGGAATTCTGTTTCATCTCGTATTTGGTATATTTGTATATCGAGTGATCTTTCGACGGCTGCATCTTCTGGAAGAAGCGAGCGCAAAGATGCAGACCGGTGATCTAAGCGCAAGAGCCATCTGGAATGCCAGTCGCTCCGATGAACTGGACGATCTGGGTAATTCCTTCAACCAGATGGCGGGATCTATAGAAGACAAAGT
>JAGRNC010000561.1 GCA_020440935.1 Leptospiraceae bacterium
CTTATGCGTTGCAAACTGAAAAGATGATACACTGGAATAGGAATGCAACTTCTTTTTGGCTGCCTCCCATTACGGAGCGACGTAATCACTGCGAACTCGGTCAAAATCCAAGCAAAGATTTTTCTGTATCTTGTGCCAAATCGATAATCAGAATCCAGGATTTCTCAAAATTATATTGTCATACCCTGGCAGCGGACGATGAGTAGGTATGCTTCGATGGCTACCTTTAACTCTGAGCCTGCTTTTGCTCGCCAACTGTGCATTCATGGTCAAGGAAAACCGGGTATTAACCAATGCGCTGGATAGCGTGGTGGAACCGGAAAGTCTACCAACAAAGGTCCTATTATCGCCCATCTTTGTTCCGGTAGGCGCCGTAAGTCTGGCTACGGATGCCATCATACTCCATCCAGTTTCCGTCATTCCGGATGCGGCCCAGGATACGTACGAGACAATCTGGGAAGAACCCGAGGGAACTATTCTGTGGCAGACATTTCTGCTGGTGCCAAAGGTCGTGCTCAGCCCGGTGTTTTTCACATTTGATTGGTTAGCGCGATCGCTTTTCGACGTGGGGTAATCGAGGTATATGCAAAGAACTTACAATCATCAATCCCTGTTTCGGAGTCGTGGCCCTGCCTCCCGCTTCTCCGGGCTTTTACAGTATTGTGCGTCCGGACGCGCGCGGATATCGTGGCTCCTTTTGGCGGTGCTATTTTCGCAATGCGCTGTATTCGATCGAAAGAACACGATTCTGATTAATGCTGTGGAAGAGCACATGGTTCCGGAAACACAGCCTGCGAAGTTGTTTCTGGCGCTCATTTACATCCCCGTAGGCCTGGTGGCAGGTGTCGGGGATGCCTTCGTATTACATCCTTTGCGGATGATTCCCTATGCCATTGACGATACCGATGATGCGCTATGGGAATTCTCCGACGACACCGGCTACGTTACCCATGCCGGCTCGGTGGTGTATCGCGGTCTGTTATCGCCGGTGGTATTTACAGGCGCCTGGTTGTTTCGTAGCGCCTTTATTACCGACTGGGACGAAGAAACCGAAGAGCCAGAGAGTAACGCTCCTTTCCGACAAAGCCTGGATAATGGCGATGTAGATGCTATACAACGGGCCCTTAGTCGTTGCAGCAAGGCAAAGCCCTCCACTCCAGAGATTCTAGAGGCATTGCGGAAGTATGAGGGGGAATTTTTGTCGGAGGATTCCGATCATCGATTCCGTTCCATGGCCTACGAAGGCTCCCAATGTCTGCTTTCTCGGCCGGCGGACCCTGCAATCGTTGCTTACTTTCGACGCATTCTTACCACACCCACGCTTCTGGAGGTGTCCGAATTGCAAGGTCCCACTTTGCAATATTACTCCGATCAAAATACGACGGAGGCAGCAAGGGCGCTGATTAATGCGGCCTCCAATGGCCAGCTAAGCATGGAAACCCGAACGGCGCTTATCCAGCGGGTGCTTTATATGCAGAAATCGGCCCGAAAAGTGCTCTTTGATGCACTGGGCAGCCCTGAACCCAGCCGTTCTGACGGTCGATAATGGAATATGCGCCGAGGTAAGTGGATACTGGTTTTGGGCCTGAGTTTGGCCCCCGCAGCGATTATCTCGGATTCGCCCATTCATTCGGGAAACGATGCAGCGGGCTCTTCCAAGAATACCTGGAAAACTCTGGGACAATCCACTCAGATCTACGCTCCGGACGATTTCAAGATTCAGGAGCCCGAGCAGCGGACCTTTCATCTACTCGGTGTGCGCATGGATGCTTACTCCAGAGGGTTCGCGCAGGGCGATGTCGTTTATCTAGAGATTATTCGGCCGGCCAATGTATTTGGATTTTATTCCTATCTGTACGATGAAGACGGGAAGCAGCTGCCCCTTAGTCGTACCAACTGGGGGTACCGCATTTTGTTGCCCATCGGGGCCCAGGATAAAAGGGAGAAAATCATTCTTACCTGGAAGCAGTCGGCTTCGGATAAATTCGGAACGGCGAAAGTTGAGCTGCCCATCAATTCGAAATCTTTTCCCCAGACTCGCTGGTACAATCGTGTTAGTAGTCTGATTCCCGATTTTGCCCCCTTATTCGCCGGCGGAGGGGAGGATTCTGCTCCGGTGGTTTCGTTGGACGATAACGCATCGGCCGCATCCCTTGCCCCCGTAGAATCTCCCGAGGCTACACCGGAAGGCGCG
>JAGRNC010000562.1 GCA_020440935.1 Leptospiraceae bacterium
CATCCCTTCCAGATCAAAGAATTTTCCATCATCAAGATCCATTGGCATTCGCACATGTCCGCAACGATTGAAAAAGCCAAAGATGTCCGGGCCAATCCGGTAGAGAAAAGCTTCGTCGTCCGGATCTCCGTTGGGAGGTTCGGGCAGGCGCATGCGAATAGCGGAAGGATGCTCCGGGATCGATTGAACCGACAGGATAACCGGCTCTGAAAATGTATGCGAGCGCAACTAGCGCCCCAGATACTGTTTGCAATCGGTGGATATGGCGGCCATTTCATCGATCATTGGAACAAAGGTAAATGGCGATGGCAGAGGATTCCCTTCGTCGATAATCGCCAGGCCCTCCTCGCTACGACTGAAACGAAAACCTCGACGACTAACAAAGGGAGGGATCCGCACCATATCAAAGCAAGCTGGAAATCGGTTCGCTTCCCGCACTTCGCCGGTGGATGCTTCTATTTCCAACACAGCAGCGGGCAAACGTGCATAAATACGATCCAGTCCGTTGCCCCAGGTTAATTCCGGCAGCCCGGGGGCTCCGTCAAATTCAAAGGATCCCTTCGACTGAAGCACAGGATCGCGATGCGTCGTGGTTTCGGTGAGGGAATAAAAGGAATAGTAGATCATTCCTCCTGGTTCTTCCACATCGGCGTCGCTAGAAAACAAGGCCAGCGTACGACCATCGGGCGTTACATAGGAACCGATAAGAGTATGCTCGGGATTGATCAATGTCTTTCCGGTGGCAGACTGATAATCAGGAGCAATAGTCACTGCATATATTTCCTGCTTTCCTCCACCGAGAATTTCCGAATCTCCCCGCTGCATAATGAATCCGCGGGCATAGGGCATGAAGGATTCGGGGGACACCCAGCCATCAAAAGTGATCAATGATCTGGATTCCTTGATCTGACCATTCTGAATCACATGAAGCAGAATCTCGGTGCGATAGTTTCGATTCACCGCCGCCTGGCTCCAGGGATTCCAGCTCATCCTTGTTTCAAAATGTAGCAGGACTTCGTAAACTCTGGTCTGTCCGGCCCATCGCGCATCCACGCTTTGCGAAACCGGCTTCCAGAACAGCACGCTACAGGAACCGATGAATAGGAAGAGGATGGGAAGAACGAATATTCCGAAGGAACGATGGGATTCTGGTGTATGCATGCCTGTGCCAAACCTGAAATTTCAGGATATGGGACGGGATACTACGGTTGTGCAGGGAATCAATCAAAACTGAAAGGGAAAGCCGGGCCTTCCGACCCGGCTTTTTGCCGTTTTAGCGTCTGTTATAGTCGCTATTGGCATCTCGGTGCGAGTGCCCGCTTCCGCCGGCATATACCGTGTAATAGGGGCTCCAACGATAGCTGTAGTCGTGGCACGTTTTAAGCCACAGAAAACCGCATCGATAAGACCGTGAAAGTCGGCCATTTCCTCGCGTACAGGATTGCTTCACAGCTTTCACTTTGTTGACGTTGCAAAGGCTGTGATTCGCCAGAACGCCATCATCATGTCCGGGAAGGAATGCGCTGGTGGTGTAGAAATAGTCGGTTCCTTCACCGGATGTGGTGTAGAAAGTCCGTCCGTGCGACTGGTAATGGTTGAAGCCATTTCGAGCGCCCCGCGTGCTAACGGATTGATCCAGTTCGCCGCCCAGGGTATCGAATCCGAGCCATCCCAGATATCGGGTAGAAATATCGGCCAGTTCTGAACCGCCGGCCGCGCTGGCCATTAGCTGGATTCGGCGAATATGCACGCCGGAAGGATTGTGCAGTCCAAAATAAGCGGCGACTACCAGACCACCGGTTGAGTGCGTGTAGATTTCGCAATCGTTTGAGCCAGTGCAAAACACTCGAAGAGCATCATTAAGCTGCTTCTGGGCGCCACAAGTGTCCCAGCTATAAGCTCCGCCGTTGCGAGTTCCGTCGAAACCTACGTAGCGGACATTTTGAAGGCCCTTTACAGCGCCTCCCCAATAATTGCGATAATCCGATGTACCGCTGGATGTGCTGGTAAGAGCACGACAATGGTTGTCTCCAGACCGGCCGTGAACGAATAAACGATAGGTCGTGGCCGACAGGCCTTGTGATGCGATTAGAAGCATCACGGTCAAGAATGCGATTTTGCGCATGATGAACACTCCTGTACCCGATGTGGGTCTTTTTTTTATGGCCATACAGTCTTCTGACACTATGTCAA
>JAGRNC010000563.1 GCA_020440935.1 Leptospiraceae bacterium
GGAAGAGCCCGCGCCGGGACCTGCAAAGGTGGAAGTGATTCCCTTCAATGCCAGCGGGCACCGGGAGCTCTGAATCGTTCCGGCCACCAGTTCTGCGTCGCAAAGCGAGGACGGGGAGACCAGCAACGTTGCAAGCAACCATTCGTCATCCGAATCGGGCGGCCAGCAAGCTACCAGGAGAAAGAAAATTAGAGGACTCAATAACCTTGCCGTGGTAGCTCTCGACTCGCGAACGCGAAAGGTAGGTCGACCCTTTGGCTGATCTTCCGGGATGATTTGCCCTTTTAACATGACATTGCCTTCCTTGCGTGCCCGCGTCGGCTCCAGGTCCTCCCGCTGGCTCAATCGCGGAAGGATGTCATAGATTGGACAGGATGGCGACCGTCTGGGCCCAGTAGATCTTGCACCCGGATGTCCGGGGGAGCCAGAGACAGCAGGAGTGCCTGGTTCGGCTGATTATGCAATTCAGACTATGGTTGAGGTGAGCCTAGACACCTGGACAAGCTCCCGGCAAGGGAGTGCAAACTGAAAACTGTACCGATGACCAGACGGTTTCTTTCTAGACCCTATTCTTCCACACTCGTGCACAATACGAAGGAATAGAAAGTCCGATTCCTCGAAAGCACACCTGAATAACTGAAGTCTAAACTTTCATCTATGTACATTTCCGTTCCATCCGATTCCAGCTGTGTGTAATGCCACATGGAGTTACTGGAACCAGGCGGAATGTCAGTAGCCAAATTAAGAAAGTTTTCAGTGAAGACCTCTTCCGGATAGGAATTACTCTGGTTAGGATTCCATACCTTATCCGGATGATACTCTGCCGATATGATCGGCAATGTCCATTCACGCCCCGCCGTAGTATCCGCATCGCATACCTGGTAGGCCGGGCTGTCTGAGGTGGCATAGCCTTCCGCATCTTCACAGGATGTATCATCTGTGGCGCAGAACTGCACCTTAAGAGCGCCATAGAAATTCCCGGAGTTACCCGTGCCTTTACAATCATTCTCTGCGGGTCTGTATACCTGGCCATACAGACATTTCTTGATGTAAATAACCGGATAAGCGTTCGAATATGTACAGTTGCCACTTCGATCACAGGTCTCCAGGAAATGTTCGCGCTTGATGGTTCCGTCTTCCATGTCTGTGTATTGTGGGGGAATGACATTGGCGTATGAATTGGTCCGGCTCAATGGACCCACCACTTGCAGCAAAGCCATGAACTCATGAGCTTCAGATTCTGCCTCGGCCTGTTCCCGCGAACTCATGATTCCGCAGCTGGATGTTACCGGCAGCGTAATTAAAAACGACAGCGCAATCGCCGATAGATATGTTTCCCCTGGTTTCATTAGTATCCTTTTCAGCCTCGAATCTTCAGTGTTTTCAGAATAGAATGTCTGGTTTGGTGGTCGATTTCCCGTCGCATTTCGCCTTCTCTGCGAGGTAGGCGACACAAAGAAGTAATGCTGCATTACGGGCACCTTCCTGCTCGGGAGTCAAATTTTGCGCATCGGCGAAGACTACCGAAAACGCTACAAACCCTTCGCAACCTACACCAGCTCGATCCAATTCCTGTTCACAGACCGTCTTCTCGGATTGCAGTACGCATGACTGGAGAGTACTGATACAGAGAATCAGTAGGCACAGGATCCTATGTGAAAGTCTGCGTCTTTGAATTAGATTGCTCTTTGCACTTATAACGTGCATTTCGACGGTTGCTCCAGGTATTTGAATCGGTTCTGGTCGATTGAAATAGAAAACTTCATACGGGCGCTGCCAAGGTTTCCAAAATCTAACTTTCCAAGATCCATCTTAAGATTTATCCCGCCAGGAGGGACCAGGGCATGCTTCGCCCAATTGCCAACGGCCATACCGAGGTAATTCAATTGGTTCGTAGTCCAGAAAAGAGCGGTCCCCAATACAGTAATTGTATAATCTCCAATGAGGGTCCCGATGGTGTTGATTCCGGCCGCGAACTCCGCGAAAGAACCGTCGCCTGCCCATCCCGGAAGAGCATCTCGTTCTCGCTGGAATGTCTTGTCCCAGGTCCGCGCCGTGGGAATGGGACCAAACATACCACCGCCTACCCATAGAGAGGTATTGCGGCGAATGAAGGCATTATTGCCCTGCGTCCTAGAACTATGCATGAAATTTGGGGAGTCGCGGTCATGCAGCCTGGATACGGAGTCT
>JAGRNC010000564.1 GCA_020440935.1 Leptospiraceae bacterium
ATGCGGCGCGCGGTCGAATTCTCAGAACGACGAATACTCATGGATCCAGGTCTACGCGGTCTTTTTTTGTTTCGGCCTTTCGCTTTAGCGGATTAGCTGCCGATTCCCGTCTTTGCCTTACATGAGCTGCAAATCTTGCACCTTCTGGACCAGCTCAGCCCGATTGTGCACCTCCAGCTTCTTATATATGCGTTTCACGTAATCATGCACCGTATGCGGACTCAGTAACAGGAACTCGGCCACCGATTTGATGGTTTTTCCGCGAACCATAAGCTCGAGTATCTGGCGCTCCCGATCGGTCAATTCCGGTCCAGGCGTCGGGTTCTTTTGAAACGTGGACATGACTCGCAATGCAATGGTTGGGGTAATCATCGCTCCGCCGGCCATGACCACATCGATGGCCTGACTCAGATCGGAGAGCTCCGACTTCAGCAAATACCCTTTCACACCATTCTTGATCGCCTCAAAGATGGCAGCGTCGGAAGTAAGGTTGCTCAGAATCAGGATTGGTAGATCGGGCTGCTTCAACGAAAGGATTCCCGCCAGCTGAACTCCACTGATGCCTGAAAGATCGATATCCAGTATGAGAAGATCGAGCTCGGAACGACGTTCATCGTGTAAAAATTGCTCCGCCGATGGCCAGGAATAGATCGGTTCTGTGGCGCGTCCGCCATTCTGTAGCTCCGCCAGCAAATACTCAATGTAGACCTTGTCGTTCTCAACCACCCCGATTCTACACGGAGTCGGTATGCCTGACGGGGAGTTGGCCCCCTCTCCTTTCATTGCGTCGCTACCTGCCATGACCCTTTCTACTACTGCCAAAAACCCCTGTCATTCCTGGAATAAATGCAGCCACCCCCTGATCAGGTGGTTTGTGTTCCCTGCACCGCCCCCACAGGAATCCGCGCCGCAAAACAATAGAACCCCCCCCTCCGATGGGTCTCTGTACTGCCCCCCAATCGGTTTACTCTGCGAGAGGCATGGACCGCTGAATCCCCTCCTCTTTCCACAACGGCGCCATCCCAATCCTGGCCCGCTTCTGCCACTCGATTCAGTTGCAGAATGCGAAGCTCGGAACTCCGGATTCGGATCCGCCACCTGGATTCACCCGTTCCATATTTTAGATCGTTTGTGCAGATTTCGCGGGTTAGATGTAGTAGTTCCATCAGAAGAGAATCGTCCCCGAGCAGGCTCTGCAGTGCTTCGTCGCACTGGAACTGTAATTCTCTACCCACTTCGCTGTAGCGCCGAAGCAATGAAAGATGCAGCCCTCGAATGGGATCGCTGGAAGCAAACTCCAGATCTTCCATGAATAGCAGCTCGCCGCGAAACGTTCGGTACAGATCATCGATTTGTTTGCGATGTGGGTCAAATTCGGGGTGGTCCGCAAAGTTGCGATGGAACTGAATTCGCAGATCCACCAATCGACCGCCCAGGGTGTCGTGTAAATCGCTTTCCAGCGTTTGTCGCTGCTGCGAAAGCGCAGCTTTGCTTCGCTCCAGTCGTGAGGTAAGACGGTTTTCGTTCTCTACACTTTCATTGTGTCGCTGCGCCACTCCGATCGCCTGGAAGAATCCAAAGCTAACGAATGCAAGGATTGCCAGATCGGATGCGCTAATTCGGTTCTGCCAGTTTTCGAACATTGCAAATAGTCCAAAACCGCAAACCACAACCATACCCAGGCCCATGATCCGAGTACTTCCCTTCTGCTTGATGGCCCTTTTTATGACAATGTAGGCCGAAACGATTATGACCGGTCCAGCTACTATCAGATAGTACGCAAACAAAAAGATACCAAGATCCACTGTGTCCACAAACAGGCTGAGACCAAAGATAGCAGCAATAGAAAACACCAGCAAAGTGGTGATGCGCCCCAGGGCTCCCGGGAACAATGATCGGATAAAGAGTAAAATTAGTGGAAAACACACCAGGTTGTGTACCATTCCCAGACGATATTGCCAGTACCAATCGATGTTCGGAAATACTTCATTGATGGTCCTTTCGCCAAGGATAGGGATTCGAAGCGCAAAACTGAGGCACAAGACGGCGAAGATTAAATACTCGAATTGCCTTCGCTGCATCCAGAACAAAAAGAAATGGTACAATGCGATGGCCGCCAGAAAGCCGGCCGCGAGCACCTCCAGAAACCTCTGTCGATTCGCTGCGCTTTTGATCGCTTCTGGAACACC
>JAGRNC010000565.1 GCA_020440935.1 Leptospiraceae bacterium
GGAGGATCTTTTCAATCTGTGCTTACCAATTCGATAATGATACTCTTCGCGTTCCTTTTCGTCCAGAAGTCCGTACGCAGCCTCGCGTACGCGATCATGAATGAAGGCCAGCGAAGACCGATCCATGGAAAGCATTCCTTCATCCAGCGCGGGTTTTAAATTCTGAAAAACCTGTCGGGCCGGCATGGACTCCAATGCGGCCAGCTCATCCAGGGAGAATCGGTTACCGACCGCCGCAGCCAGTTTCATTCCGGCGATGGTTTCTTCGGGCAACTGATCAATGCGACCTGCCAACAATTCTACTACGTTCTGCGTAATTCCGGCTTGTTCAATTTGATCCAGATCCCAGGCCCATCCATTCTGAAAGTAGATCAACGACCGATCTTTCAGGGTTCGAAGAAACTCTGCGATAAAGAACGGATTCCCCCCCGTTCTTTTCAGGAGTTGCGCTGCCAATGGTTCGACTGCCGCCATTTCTCTGGAAAAAGTTTCGCCAAGCAATTGTTGAATGGCAGATTGGTCCATGCGGCTCAGAGCAATCTCGCTCACTTTGCCTTCTCGATTTTGGATTGTGGCGAGGCATTCGGTCACCGGATGACTGGCATCGACTTCGTTATCGCGGAAAGAAACAATGGCAAGAAAGTGTGTTAAATCCGGGTTCAAGGAAACCCATTCCAGAAGATTCAAACTTGCGCGGTCGGCCCACTGTATGTCATCAAGAAACAAAGTCAGCGGATGGTTCTTGTCCGCAAATACTCGAACAAATTCCTGCATCGTATAGCTGAACCTATTCTGCGCCTCCATGGGGCTGACATCGGGAACGTCGGGTTGCGCGCCGATGATCATCTCGAGTTCAGGAATCACATTAACAATTAGCTGACCGTTCTGGTCCAGAGCTGATTGGATCTTGCGCCGCCAGCGGGCCAATCGTTCCTCGCTCTCTGTTAACAAGGTCCGGATCAATCCGCTAAATGCGGCGATGATTGCGCTGTAAGGAATGTCTTTTTTGAGTAGTTCAAACTTTCCCGCAATGAAGTAACCCTTTTGCCGGGTAAGAGGTTTCTGGACTTCGCGGACCAGGGCCGATTTTCCAATCCCCGATACGCCTTTAACCACTACCATTTCCCGGGCTCCTTCCGAAACTCTCTGGAAGGCATCCAGCAACTGGCGCACCTGCGCTTCGCGACCATACAACTTTTGCGGAATGCGAAATACGCTGGACTGATCTCGTTCGCCGATCACGAAGTCGCTGATTGTGCCTGCGGTCTTGAGTTCATTGAGACATCGCTCCAGATCCAATCGCAATCCGGCAGCGCTCTGATAGCGATCTTCCGGACTTTTGGCCAGAAGTTTCATCACGATATTTGCGATAACTGGAGCGATGTCGGGTCGGAATTCCCTGGGATCGGGGGGCGTCAATGCCAGGTGCGAATGGATGATCTCCATTGGCTCAGAATTGATAAATGGAAGGCGGCCGGTGAGTAACTCGTATAGAGTGACGCCCATGGAATAGAAGTCCGTTCTGTAATCGGTATCGCGATTCATTCGCCCGGTTTGCTCCGGGGAGATGTACATCAAAGTTCCTTCCAGTACTCCGGTATTGTAGATCTTTTCATTTTCGTTAGATTTCAATACCGACAGACCGAAGTCGGTTACTTTCAACCGGCCGGACTCTCGGTTCAACAGAATGTTGTGCGGCTTAATATCCCGGTGAACAATTCCCTTGGCATGTATTACTTCCAATGCACGGGCAATGTTTATTGCAATTTTGAGGAAATTCTGTTGCTCAACTTTTCGGTCCGCATAGATCTCTTTGATGGAAACCCCCTGAAAGTCCTCCAGCACAAGAACAATGCGGTTTCCTAATTCGATGATTTCTTCTGCGCGAATGATTTGTTCCGAATCGATTTTTCGCAACGTTTCATATTCGCTGAGGAAGCGGGCCAGTTCGGAGTCGCTCGGGTAATCGCTGGTCATTACCTTTAAAACGTAGGAGTGTTCTGCTTTTTGAGCTCGGTAAATCACCGAAGTACTTCCTTCGTTGATCTTTTCCATTATCTCATAACCGGGAATCTGTTGCATATTTTACTCCTGCTTGCGTCTGGCTCTATCGTCCGTTTAAGTTGGCCAGAAGCCATTTGCTGCTTTTTCGTCGATCTCTCGAATCGTGGAATCAGATAGATCCCG
>JAGRNC010000566.1 GCA_020440935.1 Leptospiraceae bacterium
ATCTGCAGGGCCGCTCGCAACAAATCAACGCCGCTATGCAATGGATAGGTGTGCGACGACATCCATCCTCCGGAAAGGCGAGCCGCCAACTCGCCAATCTTGGGGCCATCGGGAGTGATCTTGATGTCTCCTTTTCCAGCGCCCGTATGGATACCAAGCGCCAGCATTCCTTGGATCATGATTTTTTCCACATCGTGTAGGATGGCAGGATCCATGGCCGATGGCATATTGTGCCCGCGCTCGATAAAGTATGGTTCCTTTTCGATTATCCGATCTGCAATACCGGTGATCTTAAATGTGCCGTCAAAGGCCAGGGCATCCACCGACAATTCCGGCCCCTCCATGTATTGTTCGAGGATCATTTCTCCGGTGGTAGAGTATTTCTTCGTATGCCGATAAGCGGCCGCCAATTCTGCGCGATTGGAGATCTTGATGACCCCGCGGGCTCCCATATTCTCGGCCGGTTTTAAGACCGCCGGCGCCCCCAGTTCATCGAGGGCATCCCTGGCCTCCTTGAGATTCCAGACCGGATAGAAGTCCGGAATGGGTACTCCCGACTTTCGCAGTCTTTTGCGCATTAATACTTTGTTTGAAGCAGCCTCGGCATGGGTGTAGCGGATCCCTGGTAGATCCAGAGCAGCGGCAATGGCAGAAACGGCGCGACTTGCATCGGTCCCTGCCGTAATGACCCCATGAATGGGCATTTCCAGCGCAATACGCTTGGCCTCTCGCACGCATCCATCGATGTCCCGAGTACTCATTTGAACAAATCGCCAGGAGTACTCCTTTCCCGGTGCATCGGTGTCCATGTCGAAGACAATGGATTGCAGTCCCATGGAAGCGGCCTTACGGATGATCGGAACTTGAAGGGTTCCGCCGCCGGTGATAATAATTCGTTTCATGCTGTTTTCAATGTCGGTCATTGCTTCCCCGGCGTAACATGCTTACCTTGTTTCCATAGCCCATGATCGCCAAATTTGTCAATCCGTCTTATGTCGCGCAAATCCGTTCGGCGGAACCTTTCCCGAATGTTGGGGCCAACTCCTATGGGCAGGACACCCTTCTCTCCGCGCTTTTTGTATGGTGGTTGCCTTGGCACGGCAAAATCAAAACCTGGAGTGCAAATGGATAATTCCATCCCTAATAGGTACGATGTTATCGTAGTCGGCGCAGGCCATGCGGGGACGGAAGCGGCCGCCGCTACCGCGCGCTGCGGGCTTCGAACGTTACTGCTGACTATGAACCTGGACACCATTGGACAGATGTCCTGCAACCCTGCTATCGGTGGCATTGCAAAAGGCCATATGGTGCGGGAGATCGATGCGCTGGGCGGCCTGATGGGCCGGATCATTGATCAGACCGGAATCCATTTTAAGATGCTCAATCGGTCCAGAGGCCCGGCGGTCTGGGCACCGCGGGCGCAGGCCGAAAAGAAAGCGTATCAAAACCTGGTAAAGTGGACACTGGAAGAGATTGAAGGACTTAGCTTTCGCCAGGACACCTGCGAAAGTATTATTCTGGAAGGCTCCCGGGTTATTGGTGTAGTCACGGGACGCGGACTGGAATTGTACGCGGATGACATCGTTTTAACTACCGGAACCTTTCTGGGCGGAAAGATCCATATCGGAGAATACCAGGCCAGGTCCGGTCGGATTGCAGAGCAGTCCGCCATGGGTCTCTCTGAATGCTTGCACACATTCGATTTTCAGATGGGTCGTCTAAAAACGGGAACCCCGCCGCGCATTCTTGCCAATACTGTTGATTATGATAAACTGGAAGTGCAGCCTCCCGATCCAGAACCATGCCCCTTTTCTTTTTCCACCAATCGCATAGAAACGCAGCAAATTAACTGCTACATTACTTATACCAACGATCAAGTTCACGAAATCATCCGGGCCAACCTGGGTCGTTCGCCCATGTATTCCGGCCAGATCCAGAGCACCGGGCCCAGGTATTGCCCCAGTATAGAAGATAAAGTGGTGCGATTCGCCGAGCGTGAGCGGCATCATATTTTTATTGAACCCGAAGGAGTACACACCGGAGAGCTCTATCTCAATGGAATCAGCACCAGTTTACCGGAAGATGTGCAATGGCAGATTGTTCGCTCCTGTGCGGGCCTGGAAAAGGCGGAGATCATTCGGCCAGGTTATGCCGTGGAATACGACTATGTTGATCCG
>JAGRNC010000567.1 GCA_020440935.1 Leptospiraceae bacterium
CGATGCTCTGCCATTACGGATTCAGTGATTTCGACCTTGAGTAACGATGGGGGGAGTCCAAATTCTCTCCATATGCGGAGCGTCTCTCTGGAGAAGGAGCCATGCATGAGCTGCGGCACGGCGGCATTCAAAGAATAGAATTCCAGATTCAGACCGGCTTCCTGCATTGACCTCGCCTGGCGTGCCACCTGGGCGGTGATCCATAGTCCCAGGCGATGGATTAGCTCCGATTGTTCGGCCACTGGCATGAATGTCATGGGCATCACCAGGTGATCGGATCGCGGGTCTTGCCAACGAATCAAAGCCTCGCAACCAACAACGGAATCCAGGGTTTGCGATATAATGGGTTGAAAATGAAGCAAGAATTCGTCCTGATCCATTGCTTCGCGCAACCTTTGCTCTAACCGGAAGGCATTGGAGTTGGTCTCCGGGATGGCCTCCAGAATTGCCCATTCAACAGCGGGATCTTTTCGCATCGTCGAGAAGTGTGCGGAGGACCACATTATGATCTTCTCCAATGGATCTAGTTCGGTGCGCGCCAGGGACAGAGGTGTTGCGCATATCAGAGTCTTGAGGCTAAATAAGTCTGTCCCCAGAGCTACCGGTTCTTCTAATCTTCCCTTCAGATCCATAATCAATTCGGGCAAATCGGCATCTCTGCTCGCGTAGGCCGAATTTTGATCCGTGAGAACAACAAAATGGCAATCGTCCCATCGCCCGGAAATAGATGGATCGGGAAATAGACTAAGAATGAGAGATCCTGTCTGACGAAGCAGAAGGTCGGTCACCGAACAACCCTCGCTTTCGCTAATGTCACGGAAGTTTTCAATCGATACAACCAGCATTGTATGCGTTCGTAGCATTTCGTCTCGCGCATTGGCAAAGGCTCCACTTAGGCCCACGCGATTCGGAAGCTCGGTAATCGGATCGGCCATGGTAAGTCTTCTGAGCAAAGCCTCGGCCTGGGTGCGCCACTCGTTCTCTTTCTGCAGCTTCCGATTCGATTCCTCCAATGCAGCCGTTCGCTCGTTCACAAGGTCGTGGAGGTGAGCCCGCATTAATTCAAGGGCATGATTCGCTTTTTTCTGCGATCTACTATACAGGCTTATCATCCAGACCGATCCCACAACAAAGACCATGTAGGCGTGCAACGAAACGGAAGTGATCATCAGATCTTCGGATTTCAAGGGAGACATACCCAGATTCGTAGTCATGACCACGGCCAATCCATGCAGGATGAGAGCGAGTAGAGACCATACAATGGGGAAAGATGCACCCAGATAGAGTAAAGCTGGCAGACAACAGGCAATGATCAGCCGATTCGCGAAGTAGCTCTCCGGGCTGAGAACCCAGAATGCAGGAGGCAAAAGCGCAATGATCAGCGCCACAGAATAGGCCAATGGGCGATCGGATTTTACATCCAATTCCCGGCCAATGATAAGCCTGCTGACCAGAATGCCAAATATAAGTAGGGACATACTGGTGCCGTTAGCTTCCAGAATCGATCTTTGAACCCAGGCAATTCCTCCAATGTTGCTCTGGTAGAAATACATAATTGGAAGGGTGAGTAGCAGACTAATCGAATAAATAATGCAGAAAAGGAGCAGAAGGCTCGATGGGCGCGAAATCACTCCAGTGCCAACCTTGGCGCGAAATAGTACGGCGGTGAGATACGGCCCCATAAAATTGCGAAGCAGCAGCATTAGAGTACCGATCCATACATGCGGCAGTCCCATATCAGTGAGCAGCCAATAAAAGCGAACAATCATCCATACAAATAAAGGAAGTAAGGCCCTTCTAGGAGCGCGATACGATAGCGCGAACGTCAGGCCCGACATTAAGGGTAGAACCGAGGGCACGGTGGGACTGTACAGGAGACCCGCGTAGGTAATTTCAACGACTGCGACGATTATGGCCGATAGAACAACCCAGTGCCAGGGTCGATCCATCCGCTCAAGAAAAGCCAGGGGAGCCACCGACCGAAACTGATGCTCATTTTCTCAGAAGTCAGTCATTTTTTTGGAAAAGAGAAAAATTGAGTCGAGTGGAATTGCCTGGCGCTACCGTGGTACCATTTGTGGTTGAAACGACCTGGCATAAGCGTAGAATTCATCTGCGGGAATTGGTCGCGAGAACAGATAACCCTGCCAGCCGCGAACGGGCGTTAGC
>JAGRNC010000568.1 GCA_020440935.1 Leptospiraceae bacterium
CAGGTCCACGCCTTCCATTTCGCCGGCCAGGGTTCCCACCAGCGAAAGATACGGAACGGTGAAACGAGTGTCTGGCTTTAGCATGGGATGCATGCCAATCAGGAAGTTTAGAATGCCGTAATGGAATTCCTTATTCGTGGAAAGCTCGTTTCCACGGATTTCCATCTGCCGCAAAATGTCGGCTAATCGCTCCAGCATGTCTTTTCGCGAATCGCCGTAAGTAACAATTAGAGCGATGTTTGAATCATAGGCGCCGGCCAGATGATAATGAATGAAGGATCTAGTATCCGGATTTCGGATTCCAATACCCTGATCGTCGCGGATCTCATGTTCTACCGGCGAAGTCCATGATTCGATCAAACTTCCTGCATGGGGAGCCAGCGCATCATTCATTGCATTCAGGCGAATTTCGCCGCCGGCACCATGGCGAAGCATCCGTTCGGGACGCGGCAGATGATCGGCATGGGCCGAGCAAAGTACCATACATTCTACCAGCGATTCTACATCGAAGAAATCTTCTTTGTTGTCCGGGTTGCGAAAGCGCAATGAGTAGGCCATCTCCGTTACACGGTGCTCCACCTGAATCCGGGTGTTCATTTCCATAAAGTAGTGAGACTCATCGGAAACGATGCATTCGAAGGTAGAAGCCGAATTAAGTCCCACCGCCTCGGCGAATCGCTCCGCCTGGTCTTCCATTTCTTTAAGGGTGGCCCGATCTTTTTCCAGCCTGGAAGCAATGGCAGAGTCGCCGTCTTTTTTAGCGCGATCGATTTCTTGAACGAATAGTTCATCGGTAATGGATATTTCCACCAGTTTCTGTTCATGCATCTGCAGCGAGCAATCGCGTCCGCCCAGAGCTACGGCCCATTTGCCATTTCCAATGAGCTGGATTTCATTGTGCCGAGTGCTTTCGATATTCATCTCGATCAGGAAGTTCTTATTATCCAGAGGTCCCAGCGCTTTGGACTCGGATAGTACTTCCATTACAGCGTTGGGTACTTCTTCGTCCCTGGTTACAATGCGCTGACCTTTTCCGCCGCCTCCGCCAATGTACTTCAGTCGGATGCGCTTTCCTGGATTCTCTTTCAGGATGGCCGCTACCTGTTCTTTTGCTTTGTTCTGCAAATCCTCAACACTGATTAGCGACACGCCCTGCTTGTAGCTTTGATTTAGAATTTCTTCGGCGAAGTCCTCATCGTCCAGAGATCCATCCACCTTGAAGCCATGCTCTTTGGCCAGGCTTTCCAGACCCTTGCGTCCCCCGGCTTTGGCGATTAACGTTACCGACGTGATGTTGTCCAGGCCTGGCGTTACCGTTACACCGATCTTCCGCGAGAGCTTTTTGGCCTGGTCTTTTGCGCCGGCCAGTCGGTGAACGTTTCCGCGAGGGCCAATGAATCCGATTCCTGCGCCTTCGATGGACTCCACAAAGTCCGCGTCCTCAGCCATAAAGCCATAGCCTGCGAAAATATGTGTGTAACCGTAGGTGTTGCAGATTTCTATAATTTGCTGGATCCGTTCCTGGCGCTCTTCGCGATTTGCTCCGGTATAATCCGGGATTCGATGCACTCGATCGGGATCTGTTAATTGTCGCAATTCGGGAGCCAGGGTATGCGGATAAGTGACAGAATCCTTTTCAGATAGCAGGATGCCGTAACCGGCCCCCAGCTCTTCGAAAACCTCCATGGCCTCCATTCGAATAGGGCCTCTACAAACGATCAGAATGTTTAGATGATCGCACCGAAAGGATCGGACAAAAGTGGAGGTCTGGTTTATGTAGCGTTTTTGCATGAGTTAGGTTCCTTTTCGCCAAAAAAGAAGGACACAAATGGATTTTTACGACCCCGATCACTGTCAAGTTAAGTTGGTCGCGCTGAATGCCCGGAATTGTCCAATCCGGAGGACTTCTGAAATTCCGGGTCAGAAAAAAAGCCGGTACAGAGCGCCCGGCCTTTTGTTTTGGCTGGCAAAAAGCCAGTTTCGATCGTGCAGTTGGCCTATAGCGGAGCGTCCACCTCATTGTCTGCCGGATCGGCATGGACCAGATTGGGAGAGCTGGCTATGGCGCGATATACAGTGTCATAGTTATTGCCTGCATTCCACATCATCCATCCACGCCCGCCACCGGACCGGTTTCCGCGGATTTGTTGCAGGATATAGTCTTCG
>JAGRNC010000056.1 GCA_020440935.1 Leptospiraceae bacterium
GATACTTTCGTCCAGAATATTCCCCTGAATGGCAGGGAGGTCCAGCATCTTGCATGCAGTAACATGATACGGGTTCGTATCGATCATTTGCACTCGGATCTTCTGATCCTGTAAGATCTTACCCAGTACTCTTGCCCAGTAATGACCGCCTACGATAATCACTCCCTGTGGATCCTGATCGCCGGCAACTCCGAGCAGGCGGCCCAGAAAGCCTGCAGAGATACCATAAAGCGCCACCGTGCCCACGATGATCGTAAACATTACGGGAACCATTGCTCCTGCATCGGCGATGCCATTGGACTTAAGCTGTATGGCAAAGATAGACGTTACGGCCGCAGCAACAATACCCCGAGGAGCCATCCACGAAAGAAATACTTTATCTTTCCAGTTTAGAGTGGTGCCAATCGTGGAGATAAAGACAGTTGCGGGCCGCACAATAAATACCAGCCCCAGAAGGAAGAGGATCGCCGAGGCATCGATGAGCTGCATATCGGCCCGAGTTACGCGCGCTGCGAGCAAGATAAACAGACTGGAAATCAAAACAACGCGAAGGATTTCTTTGAATTCGATAATGTGCCGTATGGGAACGCTTTTCTGATTGGCCAGAGCGACGCCCATCACCGTCACTGCCAGAAGTCCGGATTCCTCCTGAAAGTAGTTAGAAGCGGCGTATACAGTGAGTACCATCATTAGCGACGCCGGGTTGTGCAGAAAATCAGGAATCCAGAACCGTCGAAAGAATAGCACCAGAATGCGCGCGGCCACGTAGCCCAGACCGCCGCCGATAACGACCGTCTTTACAATTCCAAGGATGGCCACCGTTAGAGGGTCGCCCCTTTCGCTTACAAGCAAAGCCTCAAAAACCAGTACGGCCAAAAGCGCGCCGATGGGATCCACTACGATCCCTTCCCATTTAAGAATGCTTCCTAATTTGGGCGATGGCCGAATGAATCGAAGCAAAGGAATAATAACAGTCGGTCCGGTAACTGTGAGTATGGCTCCGAACAAAGCGCTGAGCTTCCAGTCCCAGCCCATGAGAAAGAATGCCAGGAGCGATGCAAGCACCCAGGTAATGAGTACGCCGGCCGTAAGCAAGTTACGGACCGCCCGTCCGACGTGGGACAGCTCAGAAAGCTTGAGGCTCAGGCCCCCTTCGTACAGAATCAATGCTGTGCTCATGGAAACGAATGGAAAGAGTACATCGCCCAGAAGCTTGTCTGGATTCAAAAATCCCAGTATGGCCGGTCCGGCCACAAAGCCCGTAATCAACAGGATAAGAATGGAAGGCATTTTGAGTCGCCAGGCGATCCACTGGGCCACTGTCCCCAGGGCAATTACCGCGGCTATGCCGATGATTATAGATTGATTCATTTACGTGTCGGTACCGGAAGCTCAATCGAGAATATGGTCGAATTAGCCGCCGATCGATACTGAATCAAACGGGAATAAACTATGTCAACATCGAAAGGTGTGTAGCCTTCTTTGAGAAATAAGACAATGCTGCGGAGTCCGGCGCCAAAGCCTCCTCCCCGATGGTCTTCCGCTTTGTCGTACAGCTGCACGGCGGCCTCAAACGGATTCTTTCCTGCTTGAATCAGATCCTCTTTGATTTTGTTGAGGTTGTACTCCACCCGCTGCCGGTCAATAACGGTAATGGGTGAATTGTTGATTACATGCAGAATAAACTGCTCGCCGTCGCTTCTGGATTTAAGGCGCAGAGTAACATCGATTTTCTTTTTGAACTGTTCCGATAGCGCGAATGAGTTCGTACGGTGCTTTTCTATTAGCTTAAGAATTGAAGCAGTCAGGTCAACGTTATCCAGACCGTACTTTTTGAGCATTTCAGTCTGATTATGCTGGATTGCGTAGTCGATGTCTTCGCGAAGTTGCTCCATGTCCGAGTCCGGCCGATCCGCGGCAGCCTTTTGAAAAAGAGCATTGTGCAAAATAGCCCATCGATTGTTGGCCTTATTCGCATTGTTGATTAATTCGCCGATAGACCAGAACACTGCCTCGCCCAGAAGTTCTCTGGAAGAAAAGTCCTGCTTGCCCGAATCGGGCGCAAATACCGAAAAAACGGTATTTCGCAACAAAGTCTCCCGGTTAGGGATATAATCTTTGCCAACGGATATGAGCTGATCCTTGGATCGCAGATCCTCGGAGGGGATGATAGCTTTCTCCACCACTTTCCATCGTATGCTTCTTTCCCGGCACAGGCGCAACATTTTTTTGACATGGTAGGGGTCCGGCCGGAAAAGGAAACATGAGTCCGTCGGGATCCCGCCGCAATATCGTTCTTCTTCTATTGATCCTATTACTGGATTTGATCGGATTTTCGCTGATCTTTCCATTGGTGCCCGATTTACTGGAGTTCTATTTGAAGGGCGCCCCCGCCCATAGCCTGGACAGTTGGCTCATACCGCTGACGGACTTTTTTCGACAACTGCTACCCGCCGAACGGCAATCACAACCCGAGCTCATAATCTTACTTGGTGGCATCCTGGCATCGGTTTATTCCTTTTTGCAATTCTTGCTTTCTCCGGTATGGGGTCGCATTTCTGATTCGCTGGGTCGCCGGCCAGTGCTTTTGATCACAAGTACTGGGCTGGCTTTTTCTTACATCTTGTGGGCTATTTCACAGAGCTTCACTCTGTTTATTCTTTCGCGCGTTGTGGGCGGAATCATGTCCGGAAACATTGGAGTGGCAAGCGCCGCCATGGCCGATCAAAGTTCTCGGTCCGGGCGAACGTCAGCCATGGGTCTGGTGGGCGCCGCTTTTGGCGTTGGATTTATTATTGGACCAGTTGTAGGTGGAAGTCTGGCCAGTGTTCGGTTGGATCTCTGGGCTCCGGACGCAGCGCACTTTCATCCGTTTACAGCGTGTGCCATCGGATCGTTTATTCTTTCTATTAGCAGCGCTCTGCTCAATCTGTTCTTTCTGGAAGAAACGCTGCCCAAAGGCGCGGTCGCGGAGAAGCGAAAAGCGAATCCGTTCAAGTCTATCCTTCAGGGCCTTCAGGTTCAGGGGCTTCGTCGGGTGCTCATCGTTAACTTCTTCTATATTCTGCTATTTTCGGGATTCGAATTCTCGGTGACTTTCTTTTACAAGTTGGATTTCGGATTCACTCCTTTTCAGATCGGTATGGTTTTCCTGTACCTGGGACTAATTATTGCCATAGGCCAGGGCGGGCTGGTTCGCTATCTTTCCAAGAAGATTACCGAAAAGCGAATGGCGCTCATCGGCTTAATACTTCTGCCTCCGGCGCTGGTGGCGCTTTCGAATAGCGCACCGCTGGTATGGCTTTCGCTGCTCTGTTTATTTCCTGTTTCGCTGGGCTCAGCGCTGCTACAGCCTGCCCTGTCCGGACTGGCAAGTTTGCTTTCGCCGGTGGATCGGCAGGGCTTTTCGCTGGGTGTTTTTCGCTCAGCCGGAGCGCTGGCAAGGGCCATCGGGCCACTGGCGGGCGCCTATTTGTACTGGGTTCTTGGAATTAAGGTAGCGTATGGAATTTTTGCAGCATTGCTTCTGCTTACTCTGATCTATGCAACAACCCTGGCCGATCCGCGAGCAAAAGAGGAAAGTCATGTTTAAAATGAAATCTGGAAAAATTCTCAACGGACCGCTTCTATTCTTACTGGGGCCCGCGCTGATTCTTTGCATGGTCTTTGTGGCCTGGAGGGTAGGTCAGCAACCCGACGATTCGCACAGCGCGGAGGATTTTTTCTCTCTGCCTTCGGACAACATAAGCAGAGTTGATCTGGAGTATTACGTTCACGTTCTTTCCGGTGCGCAAATGGGCGGCCGCGAATCCGGTCGAGATTCGGGAAAGCAGGCCACCCGCTTCTTACTGGAACAGTACAAAGGTTCGGGCCTCAAAGGATTCTTTGACGGGGCATTCGAACAAAAGTTTTCTTTTCCTGCTGGTATCAAACAGGGGCAGGACTCCCATGCTTGGTTCGGAACCGATGTTGCATCGCTGGCATCGGAACCAGCGAAGATTGATGTCATACCCGTTGGCTTTGCAGCCCCCTCCTTTGGCGAAGGTCCGCTGGTATTTGGCGGATATTGTGTTTCTGCTCCGGCCAGGGGATTTGATGAGCTGGCCCGAATCAACGTTTACGGAAAAGTTGTACTATGCTTGCGTTACGGACCGGGAGGCAAACACGGCGAATTTGACGATGCCATTTCGTTTCGTTCTAAATACGAGGCGCTGAAAAAGCGCGGCGCCGCCGGGGTAATATTCCTGCGGAGACCGGAAACTCCGCCGGTACAGGCCGCTATGTTTTCCGGTTCCTCCGAAGTGGGTCCGCCTTCGGTTATCGCTGATCCCGATTTCTTTTATGACAATGTAGAGTGGCTGGCGGATGAAGACTCCGAAGACACGGATGCGAAGACCTATTCAACGCACCTGGGCGAGCAGATTGGCTGGATTCGAATCCATATGGATTACGAAACAGAACAGCTGGAAGGCATAAACATTGGCGCAAGCCTTAAAGGAGCTTTCAAGCCCGGCCAGAGCGATGGGAAAAAATGGATCGTTGTGGGCGCCCACTACGATCATCTGGGTCTCGGAGAATTCGGAAGTCTGGACGGCCCGGGGGAAATCCATAATGGGGCCGATGATAATGCATCGGGTACCGCAGCCGTCCTGGAAGTGGCGCACTCGCTCAAAAAGCTATACGCTGCCAATCCGGGTCTGATTCCGGATCCCTATGACGTCGTTTTCCTGCATTTTGATGCAGAAGAGCGAGGTTTGTTTGGATCCGAGCATTTTGTTTCTTCTGAATATTTTTCGGGCAGCAACGTTGTTGCCATGCTTAACCTGGACATGGTAGGAATGCTGCGCGAAGGAAAAGGGCTTCAGATGCAAGGTGCGCAAACGGGCGATGAGTCCTGGAAGAAGATGATCGAGGAAGCCTTCGCATCGGTGCGATTTTCGCCGGGAACAGAGCTTCGTTTCTTTCCAGGCGGCAATGGCCCCAGCGACCACAGTCCTTTCTACCGAAAGGATGTTCCCATTGCATTTTTCTTCACCGGCGAGCATCCATATTATCATAAATCTACGGACGATTTTGATCGGCTAAACTATCGGGGACTGTTTCATATTTCGCAGATGGCGCAGTCCCTGGTACTTGCCATTGCACGGCAAGGCGCTCCGGAGTTTCGCAAGGCTCCGGAAGTCAGCCGCTACGACCTGGAATTCAACGTACGCCTGGGCATCATTCCTGGCGGCTACGGCGAAACCGAAGGTGGCCTTCTGGTAGAGGGAGTTAAAGACGATGCTCCGATTGCACGAACCGGAATCCAAAAGGGGGACCGCATCATTTTTCTGGGCGATCGAAAGATTGAAAACATCCGAGACCTTACCGAATTTCTTTACCAGGCGCGGTTAAATACCGTTTACGAGATACACTTCAAACGCGGCGATCAGGTTATTAAATCGAAGACCACATTAATCGCTGGTTCGGCGCATTGATTCTTGAAGCGGGCTCGTATGTAACTTTATTTGCGGCGGCCTTTTTAGCTGCCACAATTCTTCCATTTAGCTCAGAGCTTGCTTTTAGCGGCGCGATCCTGGGCGGTCTGGATCCGTGGAAATGTCTGGTTGTTGCTTCTGCCGGGAATTGTCTGGCCTGTTCGGTGAATTATGCGGGCGGCTATATACTGGGCCGTCCGTTTCTGATTCGCATGCTTCGTCGTCGCCGCGGGCGTCGCATTTATCGATTCGTCCATAAAAGCGAAATTCTTGCTCTGCTTTTTTCCTGGACTCCCATCGCCGGTGATCCAATCACTCTGGCCGCCGGTGCCCTGCGCACAAATCCCTGGATCTTTCATGCTCTGGTTTGGCCTCTTCGGATAGGCCGCTACCTGGCGATCTTATATGCAATGAGTTCGGGTGACTGGTTGAATTGAGGGCCTATTGGAAGGCCCATTTGTGCCGTCGGACGTCGCGGTGCGCCCTATGGCCATTTCGAAATGCAAGCTTGCTCTATCCGAATCGGTGCTCGCAAGCGATAGGCTCAATAGGGAAAGTAGGAATCTTGATCTGGATCGGAGTTTTCGTCGGACTCGGGATCCTTCCTGGATTTAGTTGGTTCTGATTCTGGCTTTTTCTCGGGCTTTTTTTCGATGGCGGGCGGTCGGTCCCGGGTCTCTTCGATTTCTTCTTCCGTGCCTACATTATTTTCCTTTCGATCGGGTTCTACACGCTCATTTGTTAAGCTGATGGTCTTTCTAATTCCGATACGAGCATAATTCATGCTTGCATAAAGTCTGTTGGAAGGTAGCCCATCCATTCGCGGAATATTGATGTTAACCGGTTGGATGCTCCGCGCATCTCCGGAGATCTCAACGAATAGGTAAGTATTGGAAAGCAATCCTTTGGGGAAGAATTTCCCGAGCCTGTAACCGTAGTTGAACGAAACCATGTACACCGGAGTCCATTGGCGAACCACCGATGCCAGACGATAGTTTCTTTCCAGAAGGTCGAAGTTGTAACGCGATTGTCCGTAGCTCTGTCCAAATGCAAGATACCAATTCTCTGCTCCGAAATAGGGAAAATACAGAGTGAAGTAGGCTCGATACTCTTCGTAGATGAATTCCATTCGTCTGCCCAGAAGGTCGGGCAGAGGATATAACTGATAGAAAAGCGAAAGCTGCGGATCGGCCGTGACGCGGCCATCGTCGGGATAATTGATCAAAGTGCCCCGGTACGTTCGGGGGCTGTTAAGCGAAAACGAGGTGCGCATATATCGAAAGAATCCCTCATTTTCGAAAAATGGGAGAGGATTGGGCGCCGAACTGATCGAATAGAATGGTCTTTCGATTGAATTTGAATCTGAGTGAATTCGTCGGTTTAGCTCGGATGCCGAATCGCTGCTATAGAGTCTTTCAAGATCAGATTTACGAGTATAGAAGGTAACATTGGAACTATCCAGACCGCCGGCCACATTAATGGTGGCAAAGTATTCTTCTATACTCTTGCAGCCGGTCACAGAAGCCGTAAGAATGAGCGCCAGAAAAGCTGTGCCTAACTTGCGGCGTTTTAGCGCTCTAGATGGGATTTCCATCCGCATGGGATCCGTATATGGAAGTGATGACATCATCGAAGCTTCGAACAAAAAAGCATTTCAAGCCCGCCCTTAAATGGTCGGGCAATTCCTTAAAATCCCGGAGGTTTTCCCTGGGAAGTATAATGCGCCTAAGACCCATTCTTTTTGCAGCGATGATCTTTTCTTTTACGCCGCCGATGGGCAGTACCCGACCAGTGAGAGTGAGTTCGCCGGTCATGGCAAATCCCGCCTCCACCGGCTTCTGTCGAGCCAGGGAGTAAATTGCCAGGGCCATTGTAATGCCCGCCGAAGGTCCATCTTTGGGAGTGGCTCCGGCCGGCACATGCAGATGTAGCCGATGACCTTCAAAGAAAGCAGGATCTATGCGGTATTTTCGCGCATTTGATTCGATGTAAGAGTACGCGATTTCCGCAGATTCCTTCATTACATCGCCCAGCTGGCCCGTTTGTTTGAATCCGCCATTACCCCGCGCGATTTCCACTGCGCTGCATTCAATGGATAGTGTTGCGCCGCCCATGCTTGTCCAGGCCAGCCCGGTCACGACTCCGGCCGGCGGCTGGCGATATAGGGGTTCTTCGGTGTGAACCGGCGGCCCCAGAAAATCGGTAAGATTTGATTTGAGAATTTCGGCCGGTTCGGTGTTGCCCTGCGCATGAGCCATAGTGATCTTTCGCATTATCTTCTTGATGCGATTTTCCAGGTTTCGCACGCCTGCTTCTCTGGAATACTGGTCAATCAAGAAGTCCAGTACTTCATCGGAAAGCTTGATGTCTTTTTCGGTGAGTCCGTGCTCTTCCAGGGCATGAGGAATTAGATAGCGTTTTGCAATCTGAGATTTCTCTTCCAGGATATAGCCGGGCAGCTTGATGACTTCCATGCGGTCCAGCAGAGGAGCAGGTACGGTATCCAGGGTATTTGCAGTACAGATAAAGAGCACTCGCGAAAGATCAAATCGAACATCTAGATAATGGTCGAGAAAAGCATGATTTTGCTCCGGATCCAACACTTCTAAAAGCGCGCTTGCAGGATCTCCTTGAAAGCTTGTGCCGACCTTATCGATTTCATCCAGCATGATTACCGGATTGGCGCTTTCTGTGGTTTTTAGGCTCTGGATGAATTTACCGGGCATTGCTCCAATGTAAGTTCTCCGATGCCCTTTTATTTCTGCCTCATCGCGCATACCCCCCAGAGAGAATCGGTAGAATTTGCGATTAAGCGCTTCTGCGACGCTTCGGCCGATGGAGGTCTTGCCCACTCCCGGCGGTCCCACAAAGCAAAGAATGGAACCAGAAATTCGACCTGTCTTCTTACCGGTACTGATGTACTCCAGAATTCGCTCCTTAACATCTTCCAGACCATAGTGGTCTTTGTCCAGGGCCGCTCGCGCCTGATCGATGTCAAAGGAGTCCTCGGTGTAGACTCCCCACGGAAGTACAGTGAGCCAATCCAGATAGGTATGCGTAACGTTGTATTCGGGGGATGCTGGTTCGATTAGCTTCAGTTTTTCCAGGTTATCGTCGACGACCTTCTTGACTTCGTCGGTGAGATGGAGTTTCTCCAGTCGCTTTTCGAATTTCTCCAGTTCCGCTTCTTTATCGTCCTTCTCCAGACCAAGCTCTTTCTTGATGGCCTTAAGTTGTTCGCGAAGAAAGAACTCTTTCTGCTGCTGCGTAATCTTTTCTTCGATGGATTGCTTGATTTTCTGCTGCAATTCGAAGAGTTGAATCTCCTCTTGCAAAAGTCGTAATAATTTCCGAGCCCGCGGAATCAGCGCATAGGTTTCCAGTATTTCTTGTAGCTTCTCGCCATCGGAGGTCATCATGGAAGAAATCAAATCCATAATCAGCCCGGGTTTATCATAGGAGAGACTGGAAAGGAGCATTTTCAGTTGCTCCTGAAAAAGCGGATTCAGACGTAGAAGATCGCGGACCGAGGTGATCAGAGCAAGCGTGTATGCCTTGAGCTCTTGATTGGTTTTTTCCGGATCCTCATGGTACTCCACGGTCCAGATAAGCGGTCCTGGATCGGCGGCCTGGACGACTTTTTTATGCGAGAATCGCTTTACGGTTTGAACGAGAAGCTGCAACACATCTTCCGATTGATCGGCCCGCAGAATCTTGAGCGCTGTTCCCACCTCATAACATTCGCTTAACGTGGGTCGATCTTCGTTCAAGTTACGGGCCAGGCAGGCGCCAAATACGCGATTGGAATGATGCAAGGCGTAGTCAATGATGGGAACGAAGTCACGATTCGATATTTGAATGGGCAGCGTAATTCCCGGAAAGAAAGGACGCTCGGCAACAGGAAGGATGGGAATCTGCTCGGGCAGGATCTCTGCTGCCGGTACCATCGAATGCCCGCTAAAATCATTGAGAACTTCGGCATCTACGGGTCCTGCGCCAGCATCCTCTGCGTTTGGTTCGTTCGATTCGTAATTTTCTTCGTCTGCCATACAATTTCCGAAAACAAAATCACCCTAGGACTGGGTGGCAAGAATGTCCCGATACGGCGCTAGAGCCGAGTCCAGGTTTTCCTCGAGGCCCAGAAGTCCGGCCAGATGCGTTACCACGCGATCCACCAGGGCATCGGGGCAACTGGCGCCGGCAGAAATCAAGACTCGAATGGGCCCTTCGGATCCATCGCGACGAACTTCAGGAAACCAGTTGCTTGTGGTTTGTACCTCGCCGCGGTGCGTGTTCAGGTGGCGGATCTCTTCCAGCGAACTGATTTCTTGCTCATCCTTTACATAAAAGGTAGGCATCGCCCGTTCGCAGAGTTCTACCAGGTGCGAAGTGTTGGAAGAATTGTAGCCGCCCACAATGATGGCTACTTCGCCGCCGGATTCCAGAAGGGCATACAATGCTTGCTGGTTTTCGGACGTTGCGTAGCAAAGGGTATCCCGGGTATCGGCGAATCTATTTCCTGGCTCATCTGTTTCGAAGTGATCGGCCATGGTTTCTTTCAGATATTCGCTGATTTCATGGGTTTCGGTGGCAAGCATCGTGGTCTGGTTCACGACGCCTATACGCTGCAGGTCTTTTTGCGGATCAAAGCCAGGGGAATAGCGACCTTTAAAATGGTCCGTAAACTCGGAGGGCTTTCGTGCGCCGGTAATAAATTCCGCCAGTTCCCGCGCTTCTTTCATATCCTGGATCACCAGGCTGGGGGCCGCCGATCGGGCATGGGAAAAAGTGGCTCGTGTCTCCTCGTGACGGGCCCGGCCATGTATTACGATGGTGTAGCCCTTTTGTCCTAGTTGCTCGGAACGGTTCCAGACCTTTTCCACAAATGGGCAGGTTGTATTGTAAGTATGCGGTTCGATGCCCCGCGATTTCAAGTCCTTGAACATCTCTACGGTTGTGCCAAATGCTGGAACGATAACGATATCCTCTGGCTTGAGCTCCGAGAAAGGAATGAGAGTTGTCCCATCGGTGCGCATCAGAAAGCGAATACCTCGAGAAATCAAATCTTCATTCACATGCGGATTATGAATCATCTCGCTTAACAAGAAGATTCGCTTATCCGGGTTTTCGTCCAGAGCCCTGTAGGCAATTTCGATTGCATTTTCTACTCCAAAGCAAAATCCGAAATGTCGAGCTATTCGAATCTCGACCTTGCCCAGATCGAGGCTCGAAGGACTCAAATCTTTGCGGTATCGGTCCGACTCCTTCCTGGCTTTCTTTATCGTGGAGATTACCTGCGATCGGTAGAAAAGGGGGATGTTGAATTCTCTTGCC
>JAGRNC010000569.1 GCA_020440935.1 Leptospiraceae bacterium
TGGATTTGTATCCAAAGCAACCAGCATTCCGTCGCCTTCCACTCCTGAAGTCCCTTCTCTGGATACTCCTTCGATGAGAAATTCTTCGGCGGAAAACTCCTCTTCCCGATCGCCCAGATCTATTTTTACGGCGCCCTTCTTTAATGATCTGGCCAGCTCTTCCTGATTTGCGCCAGAAAGATACTGCTGCAGTTTCTTGATATCAGGCCCCAGACGTTTTCCAAGCACCGGTAGATTCGGACGTACGCGATATGAAAGAATTCCCGCAGAGTCGGTAAGGAATTCCAATTCCTTTACGTTGAGTTCTTCGAGGAGTACTTCCTCATTTTTGGCCAGGAATGGTTTCCATTCATCGGGACAATAGAGCATCAGTTTTTGTAATGGCTGCCGCACTTTCAGGCCCGATTGTTGCCGCGCAGACCGTCCCAGACTGGCCGCCTGCAATACCAGGTTGCCTTCATTGAGCACCTGCGAATCAAATGAATTCTTCTTATCTGCCACCGGCCAGGGGAGCAAATGGATGCTCGCCTCGGCTCCCTGGGCGCCTTCGAATAGGCGCAAGTACAGCTCTTCGCTCAAATAGGGCACAAATGGACTCAGTAGCTGTAGAGTGCCCAGAATGCACTGAAGCAAAGTTTCGAAGGCAGCAAATTTGTCCGAATCCAGGTCTCCTTTCCAGAATCTACGACGATTCCGTCGAATATACCAGTTGGAAAGAGAATCGGTAAATTGTTCGATGGCTCGGCCTGCGCGAAGGCAATCGTACTGTTCCAGGGCATCTGTAACTTCAGAAACCAGCGATTGATAACTGGACAGAATCCAACGATCAATCTCGGGTCGATCTTTGAAAGGAGGCGCCCCTTTTACCTGGACTGTGCCGTCCGGCCGCAGGGAGGGAACGATGCCATCTACCTTCGCATACATTCGGAAGAACTCCAACGAGTTCTCCAGCATGTTAAAAAAGCCATTTACCTGACCCACTGTGTCTTCTTTTGTACCGGGCCGGCCCACTCGCCGCGAATTACCCGGAGGCGCACCGGTCAGAAAATACCAGCGAATGGCATCGGCGCCGTGGGCATTGAACACTTCGTCGGGCGCCACGGTATTGCCTTTGCTTTTGGACATCTTCTCTCCGTTCGCATCGAGAACATGGCCCAGGCAGATTACATTTTTGTACGGAGCCTGTTCGGAAACCATGGTGGAAATGGCCAGCAACGTATAGAACCAGCCTCTGGTTTGATCGATGGCTTCGGTAATAAAATCGGCCGGAAAATACTTCTGGAATTGCTCTTCGCCGCGCACCGGATAGCCCCACTGCGCGTACGGCATGGCGCCCGAGTCGAACCAACAATCCATCACTTCGGGTACACGCTTGAACTCGGATCCAGTCTTCGCATCGGTCCAGGTGATTTCATCGATGTAGGGACGATGCAAATCTTCGTTTTTCAGCTTCTTGCCCGAGACTTGCTCGAGTTCTTCCACCGAGCCAATCACCACAAAGTTATCGCCGTCGGACCAGATGGGAATGGGAGTGCCCCAGTAGCGTTCTCGCGAAAGCGCCCAGTCCCGATTGTTCACCAGCCAATTTCCAAAGCGGCCTTCTCGAATGTGTTCGGGCACCCACCGAATGGATTGATTGTTGTCGATGAGCTCCTGGCGCACTTCGGTGGTGCGGATATACCAGGCGTCTTTGGCATAATACATCAGCGGTGCGCCCGTGCGCCAGCCGAAGGGATATTCATGCTTGTATCGCTCGGATCGCCAGACCTTGCGATCGTTCTTCAAATCCTTGATAATTTCTTTGTCCGCATCTTTGAACATAGCGCCAGCGTACGGTCCGGCGGAAAACTTTCCATCCAGACCCACAGCGGCCACCACAGGCAGCCCATGGCTTTGCCCTACTTCCAGGTCATCCGCGCCATAGGCTGGAGCGATGTGCACGATTCCGGTTCCCGTGTCCATGGTGACGAAATCGGCGCCAATGGTAAAATGTGCCTTCTGTTGTAAATCGGATATGGCAAAGTCGAATAAAGGAGCATAGTCGAGCCCGAGCAAGTCCACGCCCTTGAATTCAGCGAGAACCTTTTCCGTGCCCTGTGCAGTGCGAAGCACATCCGAAAGTAGGTCTCTGGCGCAGATAAATCGTTCCACCTGGCCTTTCGCAT
>JAGRNC010000570.1 GCA_020440935.1 Leptospiraceae bacterium
AAGGGCTCTACCCGGACTTCAATGCCGATGGTGCGAATCACTTCGGCTACCTGGAATGCGCTGGCTTCGTCCCCGTGAAACACCTCCGCCTTTCCGTTGTTGTCCACCGCCAGGGCAATCTGAAAGGCCGCGTCGAAGCCGATGGATAGGGCCTGCATGCAAATGGCAATCACCTCGTCGTAGGTGTTGGTATCATTATCGATGATGACCACTCGGAATAATCGGTGAGGCTTCTTATCTGCGTTAGGCAGGGAATGACCGGGGTTTTGTCTGGCCATAGGTTGGCCTGCGGAAAACCTGGTAGGAGGTAACGGCCAGGCCCGAACCGACGAATCCTTAGTATGAACGGCGCGATGGCATTCATTAAACGTAACGCAGTAACCTTGCTCCTCTTTTTGATTCTGGCCGGTTTTGTAGCCTATCAGCGCATTCCCATGTATCTGCACAACCGATCGGCCATGGAAAAGCCGCCGGCGATGTTGGATGCTCGTGCGCTGGACGGGCAGGCATACACGCTTTCCTCGCTTCAGGGAAAGGTGGTGGTCATCAGCTTCTGGGCTACCTGGTGCATGCCCTGCCGCGCCGAGATTCCAATGCTTAATTCTATCTACGAAGAGCTTCATGATCAGGGTCTGGTTATCCTGGGTATTACGGCCGAGCCAGCCTCCGTGGTTCAAGACTTTTTGAAAGACAGACCCATTTCCTACCCGGTGGTAATCGATCAGGGAGCGGCCATAACGAATCGGTACAAAGTGCAGGCATTTCCCACTCTGGTAGTCATAGACCGTGAGGGAAAGATAGTGGATCGCGCCACCGGCCTGGATTTCTTTGTAAAATGGAAGCTTCGTCATCGCGTCACTGGCAGTTACTTCTAGACCATCGCTAAAAGACTGCCCCGCCCGAGGCTTCCGGAGAATTGGACAATGGTCCGGGCTCGCAACCATTCGTCCCTTTCCTTAGCATTTAATACGAGGATTTGCATGCAGGAAATCGGAACCGCGCACCCCGCAGAAAAGATAGCGGTGCTGGACTTTGGTGGTCAGTACGCCCATCTTATTGCGTCCAGGATTCGCCGTCTGGGCGCCTACACAGAAATTGAATTTCCGGACTCTTTTGATCGAGCTAAGGCATCCCGGTACCGGGGAGTCATTCTTTCCGGTGGCCCAGAATCCGTGTACGAAGCTGGCGCTCCTTCCATGGATCCTGCCATTCTGGATGCGGGAATACCGGTGCTCGGAATCTGTTACGGCCACCACCTGATGATGCACACTCTGGGCGGAAAAGTGCAGGCATCGGGCAGTCGCGAATACGGATCGGCCCGGATTCAATGGAATGGCGATCCCGATCGTCGCGGAGTATTCCGTAGTCTTCCCGATGGCGCCGTAGTCTGGATGAGCCATGGCGACGAAGTCGAGGGACTGCCCGAAGGATTTGAGGTCCTGGGTAGCACGCCCGATTGCAAGTTTGCCGCGCTCGGCGATACTTCCAGAAATCTGTATAGCATCCAATTTCATCCTGAAGTTTCCCACACCGAAATTGGCGATGAGCTACTTTCCCGGTTTATTGAGGTGTGCGATCTTACAGGAAGCTGGCAACTCAAAGACTTTCTGAATGCAGAGAAGAAGCGAATCGAAAGCGATACTTCCGGGAAAAAGGTATTCTTTCTGGTTTCTGGCGGAGTGGATTCCACGGTGGCTTATACTCTGCTTGCGGAATCAATGCAGGCCGACCATTTGCGGGGATTACTGGTAGATACCGGTTTTCTACGCGCGAATGAAGCGAAGCAGGTAAAAGGAGCTATTGAAAGCCTGGGGCTTTCGCTTATGGTGCACGATGCATCCGAGGAATTCTATGCTGCACTGAAGGGCCAATTCGATCCGGAAATAAAGCGCAAAATCATTGGAGACTTGTTCCTCAAGGTTCAGGCGCAATACTCGAGCGATTTAGGCCTGGAAAGTAGCGAATGGATTCTGGGGCAGGGAACCATCTATCCGGATACTATTGAATCCGGCGGTACCAAATCTTCGCATACCATTAAGACCCACCACAATCGAGTGGAGGCCATCGCTCGAATGATCGAAGAGGGCCGAGTTATTGAGCCCCTATCTGAGCTCTACAAAGATGAAGTGCGTCAGCTTGGCCGACTTCTGGGCCTTC
>JAGRNC010000571.1 GCA_020440935.1 Leptospiraceae bacterium
AAGGTCCCGACGCCTGGTATGGAAAGGATACACAGGGAAATAAGGGAGTGGGTGATCCCGGGCATGGGGGCGGTTCCTGGGGATACCGTAGCGAAGAGCTGTACCAGGAATTCCTGAAAAAAAGAAAAATCCTCTGGGACTACAACATCGGCGTCAGTCTCGAAGATTTCAAAGAAGTCTTTGGACCGGAAATCGAGCGAGTCACTGTAGATCTGGATCGATTTATGGATCCAGACATTCATATTAATCGACGCTACGAATCCAGAGGATCGCGCGTAGATGCCCGAAAATATCTGTCTTATCTGGCCGGACGCAGCGATGGCCGCATTTTTGACCGTACAACGATCAATATCGATGAAGATCGACTGAAAGGCGTAGAGGTTGTATTTGCGCTAAACAAAGGCCGACGAATTTTTAACTTTGAATACTCCATCGCCACACTGGTGGCCCTCATGAGCTCCGCGGAGATACTCAGTGGCCATAGAATTCCGTTCGGCGTTCTGGGTTACTCGGACCTGAAAAACTCCAAGGTAGACATCGATCTACAGTGGTTCAAAAACCTGGATGCAGACTATGGCCCGCAATGGGAACAGCATCTCTTCTCTGGTATTGCTCAGTCCTGGCATGGAGATACGATTCCTGAGTCGAATATTCTGGAAGAGCTTTCCAGTTATTTCTCGGCGGAAGCGCGCACTCGAATTCTGGTTGTGCTGTCCGATTTTCGCGGGAGTCGCGGTAAGGTAAATCCCGAGGCCGATCTGCGAAGCCATGAAACAAGAGCGCTATTCGAAGAAGTGGGTAAGCTAAAAGACCGCGGTCTGGTAATGCTGGGAGTGGGCCTGGGACCGCGCGCCATCGCCGAAGAAATATTTCCGGAAAGTCTGAGTATTGCCCGGGAAAACTACGCGAACCTGCCCGGACTTCTGGCTTCGTCCATAACAGATTTGATTCATCGATACCATAGCGCGCTTTCGGAGCAGGCTACCGATCGTCCCACCGAAGAAGGCAAAGACCGGGAAGCTTCCTGATGGCCGGGTCCTCAAAAAAAAGGTCCGGAGCCAAAAAATCCGGAGCAAGCAAGAAATCCGGTGCAAAGAAGAAGCCAGCGGCCAAGAACGGAAAGGGCAAAAGCAGCCAGTCTGGAGTTGGGCCGGTCGGCAACGCTTCGCCTATTACCGCGCATACAAACGATTTAAGCCAGCTGGGCCCCCGGGGATCTGTACAATCTGATGCCTGGATTCATCCTACTGCAACTGTCATTGGCAATGTGGTTCTGGGACCGGAATGCTCCATCTGGCCATCGGCTGTGCTGCGCGGGGACCTGGGAACCATCACTCTGGGCCGAGGTGTGAACATTCAAGATGGAACCGTAGTTCATTGCGATTCCGGGGGTAGCGTTGTAGTCGGCGATTATACGCTGGTGGGGCACCGAGCGATATTACATGGTTGTAAGGTTGGACGCGGAGCATTGATCGGAATCAATTCGGTGATTCTGGACGGAGCGGAAATTGGCGATGGGGCGATGATCACGGCAGGCTGCATGATTCGCGGCGGCATGAAGATCCCTCCCCTGGCCATGGTAGTGCAGAAAGGGGGCGAGCTAAAGGTATTCCCTGGCAAAGCGCGAGCGCAGATTATCGTGGCGGCAAGTCTGGAGTATATTGAACTGGCCCGCCGATGGCAGGAGCGTGTCTTTCGTCCGCTTACCGAAGAAGAAGAAAAGCAGCTATCTGAGCGAGCTTCTACTATATTAAAAGAAATGTTTTCCGGGTAAGCCTGCCCTGGAAACTGGCTATCGGGGAGTTAACTATGGCCAGAGAGATTGGAAAAATTGAAGCTGCTATCGATGAGATTCGACAGGGGCGAATGATCATTCTTGTGGACTCAGAGGATCGGGAAAACGAGGGCGATCTTGTCATTGCAGCACAGCACATCAGTGCCGATTCCGTAAATTTCATGGCCACGCATGCAAGAGGCCTCATTTGTGCTCCGCTGGCCGAGGACCGAATCCAGGATTTGCAACTTGAACCTATGGTTCGCGAAAACACCGAGCGCTATGGCACCGCTTTTACCATATCTGTGGATGCGGCCAAAGGAGTAACCACCGGCATTTCAGCTCCCGATCGTGCGCATACCATTCGACTTCTTTCGGAC
>JAGRNC010000572.1 GCA_020440935.1 Leptospiraceae bacterium
AATGCGGATACCATCCCGCATCGGCTACGCCATACTCCAGAGCGAGATCGTATCGGCCATCGGCAGGCGCTTCCACTTCTACGATTACGCTTTTTCGTTCCGTCTCCTGCTGGCTCTTAAATCGCTCCGCAACGGTTAGCGCAATCTCCAGCCGTCGCCTGGCCTGATCAATACGACCAAGCAAATTGTTGATTCTTGCATTAATCTCTGTGAGAGAGGAATCTACAAATCCGAATATAGACTTCCATCGTTCAAAGGCAATGATCGGACGGTCTTCTTTTTCGCCTTTCAAATCGATGCCCGACACCGATTTTCGCTGCTCCACTTGCGCCAGGTACAGGGCCGTTACTTCGCGAAGCTCTTGCTCGGCCGCCTTGAGCTCCTCCTCCGCTTTTCGGGCATCGTCGGTGCGGTATTGCTTTTCCACCACCGTTTCCACGCGTAAATCAAGAAGCCGTAGTTGGGAATTGGACGGTAGCCTCAATCGGGCGGTGGGATCCAGAAGCTTCTGCGGCAAATCTGTAAAGGCCAGCCGGTGCCGCCCTTTCTTCAAATCCACCTGCGCCGAGCGCAAAAGCAGGGCCTGTCCATCAAAAACATGGACGGTACCTATTGTGGATTCCACAGATTTGGCATCGTCGGTGGCGGAGTTTGGCTGTTCGGACTGCAGGGAGCCGAATCCGAGTAATGGCAAAACTATTAAATAGAGTAGAATGGGAAATCGAAAGGGTATGCGTTTATACTGCTTGCCGCCGACACTCATAGAAGCATAGACGCAGACCCTTAAACGAAGTTCAATTGTTTATCGCGTTTAGGGCCCTGGTTCGGGCATCTTCGTAGCTTTTCAGACTGCGCTGGTTCATCTCTTTGACCTTCTCCAGCTTCTCTCGCATTTCATCGGATATCTTTTCGCTATCTTTATCCAGCACGTAATTGATCAATTCCAGGCGGTCTGTCATGGCCTTCTGCTGATAGTCGTAATATTGATTCACTTCTTCCGTCGACGCATCTTTCTTTACGATTTTTGTCTGGATCTCGTAGATTGCCTGCCGTTTTTCCTCCATCTGGGCCTTGAGTTCCGGGGTTTGTCTGCGGGGAATCACCGAGTTATCCGGGAACTTTTGCCGCAGTTTATCAAACTGGGCCATATGCCGATCGGTGAAGGGAGTTCCGGTCTGGGGATTGATTGGATTCCCCTTACTTACTGGTTCAAGGATGTCCGGTTCAGAATCATCGGCCCTTGCACCTGGCTGGTCGGGCAGGTTATTCTCCCCAACTCCCTGCTGCATATACTCGGAATCAAAAATGGAAGAACCGGGATCGGTATTTCGCAGCGGTGGGCGACTGGAACGATCGCTGCCGCTATCCGCAGCTCCCAGGATTGCCAGCGCACCGTCATCGGCTGAATCCGAGCTGGATTTGTCCGGAGAAGAGTAGATCATCAAGCCAGCCAGAAGCAAAGCGCAAAGGAGAAAGATATTGCGGGCCCGAGTATTTTCTCGCATACAAGTTCGACGATGATGCATGCCCCCGAGTTTGCAAGAATCATTTTTTCGTTGTAGCATCAGGCCAAAAGACCATGCAGGTACTATGCGGCGGTTTTCCGTATTTTCGGCGTTTGCAGCCAGCGCCCTTTTCCTTTGCCAGTGTGGCACCAATACGGACAGCCCGGTGTATTCTATATTTTCCCTATTTTCAGTGGCCGCGCCGGCCATTGTAGATGTAGCACCCGTGGATATCTCGGAGGGCTATTTTGGCACTCCAAGTTACAAATTACGCTACGGATTCGACGTAAAATACTACGTTACAAACCTTGAGCCCGAGTTTATCGGTTACAACCTCTATATTACGACCACCAGCCTTTCCACGGAGGCCATTCTGTCCGGCATTGGTGCCGATCCCTATCTACCTCTGGGATATGAGCCCACATTCCATCATGGCCCATCCGAAGCGAGTACCACTGCCGCTTCGTTGCAATCCGCACGAATCCGATCGCTCAAGCCGGCCCCCGGCGAAGTGCCCTTCCAGGTTTGCGAGAAGTACTTTTTCCGGCTGCAGGCGGTACTTCTTAGCGGCATCGAGTCCCAGCCTGGCCCGCAAATCTCTGCCTGCGCCTTCTACGACTCCACTCTTTGTCCA
>JAGRNC010000573.1 GCA_020440935.1 Leptospiraceae bacterium
TCCGAGGACCGCCGGAACTTTATGAAAGCACAGCTCGTCTTCTGGCTACTTGCTGCCACCGATGGCCATGCCAAGAATTACAGCGTATTTCTCGGGTTGCAAGGCCGCTATCGACTTACGCCGTTTTACAACGTAATTTCTGTTTATCCCGCGGCCAGCGCAAACTACCCCCGGCAGAAGTGGAAGATGGCGCTTGCTGTTCGAGGAAAGAAGAAGAATCATTACAGGTGGGACCGAATCGCCCCCCGCCACTGGCTACAGACAGCAAAGTTCTGCCGATATGACGAAAGAGAAATGAAAGCAACACTGGAAGAAATTGCCGATACCTGCGAAGATGCCTTACAGATGGCAACAACGCGTTTGCCTGCAGGATTTCCCGAGGCCGTAGCGGAAAGTATCGTGAAGGGAGTGCTTCAGGCGCGAGAGAGGCTGCGAATGCGATGATGGATGGAACAATATAACCAGAAAAAGCCCGAGCTGACTGCATAAGCTTTGTTCATGATCCGGAAAGCATATTGAAAGAAGTGGGCAGCTGAAATGTAATCTGGCGAGGCCGGTTTTCGAGTAGCAGTGTTTGACCATCAACAAAGCTGCTCAGGCACTAAAATCAGATGTTTTTGAGGAGCGAGAAATTCGCGCCCTCACCTTTTGTATTAATTCTTCATTCACCTTTTTGCCCCAGATTGCCTCCTTTCGCATCATCTGTTCTACATCTAGCTTGCGCAGGTTTTCACTCCTGCTGGCGATTCTTTCCAGAAGCCAGCCCAGCTTCTCGGTATCAAAATGAATGGAGTGCGATCCGTGCTTCGTCACGAGACACACAGTTCGTTCCTTTTCTATAAGCTCCAGGATTTCCGGATAGTAAACATGGGTCCGGGGCCGGGTATTGTATTCGAATACCACACCCCTCCCATCTAGCTCGACGACGCTAGCGGAAGCGGCAACACTATATATTGATTTCAGGCTTCCGAAAGTTAGCGTGAGCGGCACCAGAAGAAGCAAGGCTGCAATCGGCGAAAGGCCTGACAGCGCGGCCAATTCATAAACGGCCGGCCCAATTTCTACAGACAGCCCCACTACAATTGCGATAAATGATCCCGACACAAGCATCCGCAATGGCACCCAGGGACCATGAATTTGTCTTCGTTTACCAGCGTTCTTGCGAGCCCGCCAGTGGGCCCGTGCGATAAGATCCCGGTCGGGTTTCTTTTGCCAGTGCCATTCCTGCCACAGATCACTTTTTCTGGGTGCGGATATCACTGCCTCGATCTTGGAAGCTCGATCAATGAGCAACTCAAGAAAGTGTCCCATATGTTCTACATGTCTGTCCAGCCTGGCCCGGCTACCATCCCGCATTTGAATCTGAATGGTCTCCTCAGACGAATCATCAATGGTTACCTCACGGATGTCCGTGCAATTGCCATCGATCAGAGTAGACCCAAGAATATTGCGAATCCGCAATCTTTCCCCGTCGAGCTCAATGCGATTTGCTACGTGCAGAAAAAGACGTGGTCGGTAGTAGAAACAATAGTATAGAAGCCAGAAATAAGCATATATGAAGCCCGGGACAATAGCTTTAAGATTATGCTCCCGGATGAACCATACTATTGCATCCGCACCAAGGGTCAGAGCGATCGCCACAATCAAAGCAAGAACCCATTGGACGCCGAGGCTGAGCTTCTCCCTCCCCAGGCGGTTTTTGAAAGTCCAGGGAATCTCATTGCGCATCAATTCGCTATCAGATATTCGCAACGAGGACTCGGGCATGATCTCTCTATTTTTACTGACATTACACAGTTTCAAGTAGAAAGAATCCTATTTGCGGGAGTGCCAGGGGGAAAGCATGTAAAAGAGGCGACGGATATTCGTGGGCCGTACGCGGCCGCGCCGGGAGGTTGATAGCCGTCACCGAAAGCCAATAGCGGTACCGTTCTGACGCCGGAGTTTGATCTCCTTTTTTAGGGAATTGGCCAGTTCCCCCGGACGCAGAGACTGCACGGAGCTGCCCTGCAGACTCTCGAACACTACCGCAAAGTCCGCTGGCGTGAGGCCTTCCAGATGCCGTATCCCGATGATATCCTCTTCCTTTAGTCTGGCGCGCGGAAACAAATGAGAGAAGTAGGCTCGAAACATC
>JAGRNC010000574.1 GCA_020440935.1 Leptospiraceae bacterium
TGCTGCTAGAAAAGGGATCGGTTTGTGCCGGTCCCTTTTTCGTAGAATCCTCGATCCGAGCCCGGTGGGCCCTGAGAGGCCTACCCTGATCGGCCCGCCGTTCGCTGCCGCCGATCTTCTTCTGGCACTACTCTTCCAATGACCTGACGAATTGATTCGATTCGAGCATCAGCTTGCGCTGGCTTTCGGGTAGGCTGGCAAACAAATGCATCAGCAATGCCCGGCTGTCCATAACACTGAGCGATTGCACCTCTAGTTGGCCGATTCTATCTTCTGGAGTGAATTGCGATTCGGTGCGTTCCATGCTAAGCGCTTCCGGATTGTATGTGGCAAAGTCAGGATCCGTGCGAGTTACTGTGTAATCGTTTCCCCGCCGCAGATCCACGGTAACTTTCCCGGAAACGGTGGAAGCGATCCAGCCTACGAGGGAGGATTTCAGCGCCATGGCCTCTGTGTCGTACCAGCGCCCCTCATAGAGAATGCGGCCCAATTTTCTGCCCAGGTTGAAATACAGATCCAGGGTGTTTTCGTTGTGAACAGCGTGGAGCAGTCTTTCATAAGCCAGGTGCAGGAGCGCCATGCCCGGAGCTTCGTAGATACCGCGACTTTTGGCCTCAATGACTCGGTTCTCTATTTGGTCGCTCATTCCCAATCCATGACGACCGCCAATGGAATTTGCCTCCAGAATGATGGCAGCCGGGTCCAGGGCCTTTCCATTGATTGAGACAGGATAGCCCTTCTGAAATTCGATCACCACGGATTCGGCATCCACGGAGCGGGAAGAGTCCCAGAAAGCAATGCCCATGATTGGATCCACCAGGTACATGTTGCGATCCAGGAATTCCAGATCCTTGGCTTCATGAGTAGCGCCCAGCATGTTGCTGTCGGTGCTGTATGCTTTCTCGGTGGAGGCCTTGTATGGCTTTCCGATCTTCTGCAAATACTCGGACATCTCTTTTCTGCCGCCGAATTCCTGGACAAAACGATTGTCCAGCCAGGGCTTGTAGATCTGCAGATCCGGATTCATTAGAATGCCGTAGCGGAAGAAACGCTGGATATCATTGCCGCGGTGGGTAGAACCATCGCCGAAGATGTTCACTCCATCTTCCTTCATGGCTCGAACAATGGAGAGAGTAGTCACGGCCCGGCCCAGCGGAGTGGTATTATAGTATTTCAACCCGCCGGATTGGATATGAAATGCTCCGCATTGAATAGCTGTTATCCCTTCGCGGGCCAGTGCATCCCGGCAATCCAGAAGCCGGGCATTGGCCGCGCCGTGCTCCCTGGCGCCTTCTGGAATGGAAGAAACATCCGTCTCATCGGGTTGGGCCAGATCCGCGGTGTAGCAATGTACTTTCAGGCCATTTTCATTCATCCAGGCAACGGCCGTGCGAGTGTCCAGTCCTCCGGAATACGCGATAGCAATGGATGTGCCTGAGGCCGGCAAAGATTTCAAAATTCGAGCCATGGAGCAAAGTTCTCCGAGCACTCTGCAGATCAATGTATTCTTGACCGGCCATGAGCCAGTGTTAGCATGCGCCGTGCCTCTCTTTCATGAAAAACAGATACTGAACTTGAAGATCAAGGGGATCGAATGCGAGGCGCAGGTTCTGTACGAATCCAGAAATAAGATCGTTGTATCCCTCGAGTCCGATCTTGTGCCAGGAAACGGCGATGCTGTGGAGGGCAGTTTGCAGCAGGGGAACTATCTCTGCAGTTTTCAGACGAAGATTCTAAACCTCGAATTGACCTTGCGGGATCGACGTTGGGTTCTGGAACTAGCTTACCCGGTAACCTTTAAGCGCTCTCTATCGCAGCAATTTCGGAAATCATGAATCGAGTTTTTCTGCTTCTACCGAGGCTGGATCGATTCGATGCCATTGCCAACGATGTGCTCGGAATGCGCTCTTTCTTCCGCGACCGGGGCACCGAAACAATTATTGTGAGCGCCGGCGGCGAATTGAAATCGGACTTTATCTCTCCAGGTAAGGCAGCAGGCATGGCCACCAGAGAAGACCTGCTCATCTACCACTATGGCATCGCCTGGATCGAGGGCGATGGTTTCTTCCAGGCATTTGCGGGCAAAAAGGTGCTGCGGTATCACAACGTTACACCCGCCCATTTCTATGCGCCC
>JAGRNC010000575.1 GCA_020440935.1 Leptospiraceae bacterium
TTGCAGCGGTTTCTTCATATTCGGGAGGTAACGATTCGAACGCTCCCCGGGCCGCCCGGTACACCAGCGGGTAAGATACAACAGTGGCTGCCACGATGGCCCCTTCCACCGTGAAGAGAATGGAGAAGTCAAACCAATGATACAATAGCGAGCCTGCCCAACCATTTCTTCCCAGTAATACAATCAAATAATAGCCCAGAACCGTGGGGGGCAAAACCATCGGTAACGTCAAAATGGCATCCACCAGTGATGCCCCCGGAAAGCGCGCCGCTCGCATGACATATCCCAACAGTATTCCTGCTATCGTAGAAATACAGGTCGCTACAATTGTTATGCGCAGGGTGAGACCCACAGAAAAGAGGATGGCATCAAGTCCATCGGCAGCCATTCCCGACCGTCCAGTCTGGAGGTTGCGAAGCAAGTCAATTTGCCACCCCGGATCTGGGGCTGAATGGGGAAAGCCAGTCGATTAAAATCAATCGATTAACCAAATTGCGACATTTCCGACATCAATTCTTCCATAAATAGGCAGGAAGGTGAAGAATATCAATGGGCCTCTGGTCCGAATCCTGCAACAGTCCTGTAGAAAAAACTATTGATCCTATAGTTGGGCCCAGAGTCCATGCGGCGCTAGGCGCCCTGGGGGCGAAAGGAAGGCTGGCGGCAAAGGTATGAGCATGAATTCGCAGACAATCGGAGCAGGAGCGCGAACCTCCTTTGAACCCACCACTTCTTCCATGGTTATTCCGGTGCTATTTTCTATACTGGAAAAGAAGGGCGTGAGCGTAGAAGAAGTTTGTGCCAAAGTTGGCATTTCCGATTTGCGCTTTGATGATCCGGACCTTCGAATACCCTTGCAGCAATGTCTAAATCTATGGCAGCTTGCCGTGGAGCAGACGGAGAATCCAGCGCTTGGTCTTGATCTATTTTCGCACTACGGCGAGCAACAGATGCACTTTGTCAGCCATATGGCCATGCTGTGCAACAACCTCCGTTCTGCGCTGCGCCATTGGTCCAGGTTTGCGCCGCTCGTATGCGAAACCGATCGGTTCGAATTTCGGCAATGGGAACGACAGGCCGGAATGTTTTATATTAACACATCGCCAGCGCATCATAATCGCTGGATGGCCGAGCATTATACTGTACAATGCTTTCACTATCTAAAAAAGTTCACCGGAAAGAATATCAAGCTCCTGGAAGTGCGCTATGCGCACTCGGATCCAGGTTATAGCGCCAGATATGAAAAGCTCTTCAAAACATCCGTTTTGTTCAACCAGGCCGAATCAGGGCTTGTATTTCACCGTAAATATTTGAATTCGAAAATTCGATCGGCCAATGTGTACATGCATCGGTACATGGAAAACCGTGCTCAGATGCTCCTGGACCAGCTGCAGATTGATGCATCCCTGGTGGATCGCGTACAGTCGCAAATTGTGCAATTGCTTCCAGCGGGTAATGCCACTGTTGATGAAGTAGCGAGTAGAATGTTTCTGGATCGCCGGACTCTGCAGCGTAGACTAAAAGAAGAGCAGTTTACTTTCCGGCAATTGCTAGAAGAAACTCGAAAGACTCTGGCGCTATCCTATCTTGACGAGAGGATGCGCCTGAACGAAATTGCTCGTCTGCTGGGCTTTTCTGATGCCAGCGCTTTTCAACATGCCTTTCGCTCCTGGTTTGGAAAGAGTCCGGGTCAATTTCGCGCTTACGCTGCCGATAAAGAGCAGCGATAGTTCTCAGGGTCGGTTGAAACGATCAACGACTTCGCATTTGCGGCGAAAGTCGCAAAGGATCAATCATTTGTCGCAAATCTGCATGTCTGGCTCTATCCTTTGAATTGCGCCGAAGCCCGGTTTATGTGTTCATCGCTTCAGATTTTCCCTGGAGCGAAATATGGCACAACTGCAGCAACGTCTCAAATCCGCATTACTAAAAGCCGCCGATCGCGGACATGCGCGATTCTTGCTTCAATTTGGTGGTCAGGGCACGTCCTACTTTGAAGAATTACAAAGAATCTACTTGCAACAGCAACTTCCGTTGGATGGATTCTTTCGCACACTATTTCGTACTCTCGAAGAAGAGATGGCCTCGCCCGCTTTGGAGAAGTCGGAGTGGTACGAGGCAGGG
>JAGRNC010000576.1 GCA_020440935.1 Leptospiraceae bacterium
TGGGTGCTTCCTGACGCAAAAGTAAACTGGATTATCCAGGAGGTGGGTATTCCATTCTTCAAAAAACAGGACTTTGCATCTGGCCATTACTATATGGTGCAATCCCTGCTCCGTGCCATTCTAAATCCAGAAATGGGCCACGATGAAATTGTAGCCATCCGCGATACAATCGTTCCTGGAAGCCGGATCGATCCGGCCCAGCTACCCGATGAGGACTACATTACCGATCTAAAATCCAAAAGAGAAAAGAGCCGAATTGAATCAGATAGAGACCATGCGGGTTGGATCACCTACACGGGCATGGTCATTTCTTTTTGCATATTCTTCTGGATGCTTTTTCGAATCGTTCGCCTGCAACTAAGGTTAGCGAAAGACGTGGCGGACCCCAAAGAACGCCACGATCTGATGGACGATGCCATCCTCGACTTCAGTGCGGCCGGCCTATTTCTTCCTCTGGGAATAGTCGCCTTAGAATGGGCGTATGCTTCCAGCTTCTGGTCGGTGCTGCTCATACCGGTCGGTGTCATTGGTTCCTGGCTATTGCACGATCTGGCCCTGAAGTCCGTTCGCAATGTTTCGCGAAAATGTAGCGAATGCGGCAAAACAATGCAGAAATTGGGAGAAGCCGAAGACGATGCCTATCTGGATGCCGGTCAGAGAGCCGAAGAAGCCCTTGGTAGCGTCGATTACGATGTATGGATCTGCGAATGCGGGGCGAGCCAGATTGTTCGGTTCAAAGAAGTAAGCTCGCAGCAAAAGTGTCCGTCCTGCCAGTATCGAACATACACGGTGACCAAAACAAAAATCATTCAAAAACCCACAACGGAGAGCGCCGGTAAGGGCGAACGCACCATGCAATGCTCCTACTGTGGCTTTGAAGCGAAGAGCAAATATTCCATTCCAAAAACGGAGGCATCGGGCTCAGACCAAAAAGCCGCCGCTGGTATGGGCGCGGCGGCAGCGCTCCATGCGGCGCTGGATTCAAGCCTGGCGTTGGAGGAAAAACCATCAAGCGAGAGTTTCAGCCACGATGACTCCCAATACGAACCCTCAAACTCTTCCGATTCAAATGACTCATCTTCATCGGATTGGGACATTCCAGATGATTTCGGTGGAGGCGAAAGCGGCGGCGGAGGCGCCAGTTCCGACTATTAGAATGTCAGGGGATTAGGTATCGAATAGGATCCTGACGCTTGCCATCCAGACGGACCTCATAGTGCAGATGCGGCCCGGTGGCAAGCCCCGAATCGCCGGCTTTTCCCAGGATATCGCCTGGCTGCACCGTTTGTCCTTTTTCCACGCTAATTTCGCTTAGATGAGCATAGATGGTTTCGTAACCGGTGGGATGAATCAAGTGCACCATCTGACCAAACCCGCCATGCGGACCCACCCGAAATACATACCCTTCGGCCGTCGCGACCACCGAATCGCCCTTTCGTGCCTTTAAATCAAGACCACCATGGTATTCCGTTCGTCGCTTAAACGGGCTATGGCGCGTTCCGTACCCGCTATTGATGAGATGTACGCGTTTCAGTACCGGCCATTTATGGGGTATGGACTGAAGCATACCCAGCCCGTCAGAAAGGTAGCGTTCATTGGCCGAAATCCGCGAAGCCAGCAAAGCCGAAGCATCCCGACTGGAATTCGATGGCTCAAATAACACGGAAAAAATGGAACTGGGTCTGGCTTCCAGAATATCGTGCAATTCTTCCTGCTGGGCCGACAGCTGGAGCAAGTACCGGGCGCGTTGGTCCATGGCTGATCGGGCCGCATCGATGGTCAGGCGATCGGCAGAAGAATCCATGGAGGCCATAATTCCAAAAGTAGCAAAGCAAACGAGGGTCAGAGTGGCCGCCACCCGGGCAAAGCGACTTCTACGAATATTGTCCATTAGCTGCCGCGACGGAAAGACCGAGCGGAAGGAAGGACGAACCGGAGCCGGGATTGGACGGCCCACCATTCGAATCGTTCTTCCGGAGCGCGCCGTAGGCGCCGCAGATTTACGCAAATCCCGGGCCGGTCGAGAAGACGGCTCGGAAAGACTGGATTTCGGGGTTTCCTCCGCACGTTGTGTTCCAACGGCCTCGCTCTGCCCGCGTTCTGCGTCGAATTGAGAAGG
>JAGRNC010000577.1 GCA_020440935.1 Leptospiraceae bacterium
CGCAGACCAGGCAGTTCAGTTGCGCTTTCGCACGGAAGATATACCTGCGACGATTGTAGCCGATCAGCATCGACTGTTCCAGATTTTAGGGAATCTAATCTCCAACGCGCTGAAGTTTACGGATCGGGGCTGGGTAGAGGTGCGAAGCAGCTACAAATCACAGCAGCACGGCGGGATACTGCGCATTGAGGTCGAGGACACAGGCATCGGTATTCCCCAAGATCGACAACGTCAGCTATTTCAACGATTTTTCCGGTATCGATCCGAGCAGCGAGCATCGCCTTCCGGCACAGGCCTTGGGCTGAGCATTTGTGAGGCCCTGGTTACAAGAATGAATGGATCCATATCGGTGCAGAGCCAGCCGGGAACAGGCAGTACATTCTCGATTGAGATTCCTGTACAAACGGCAACGCAAGGCGAGCCGCCCGTTGCCGTAGAGCCGCCCAGGTTGCAGCCCAAGGATCTGCGCATCCTGGTGGTGGACGACAATCCGGACAATCTGTATCTACTGGAACGATTGCTGCATCGGCTGAATCATCAAGTTATTGCCACCACCAGCGCCGAGGAGGCGTTGCAAATCCTTTCGGAGAACTGGTTCGATTTGCTAATCCTGGACATACAAATGCCTGGAATGGATGGATATGAATTGCTGGAGGCCATCCGGAGGCAACGCCTGATTCCGGAGTCTACGCCGGTGGCCGCAGTCACAGCCTACGCTTCTGCAGAGGACAAGCGGCGCGTAATGGAGGCCGGATTTTCCGGGTATTTGTCCAAACCGATAAGCGGTGCGGGTCTGCGGGGTCTATTGTCGCAGGTAATCCAACCAGATCCGGGGAATTTCACTTGACCCTCAGGATATACCTGCCATACTAGCAGTTTAAGAGCTATTCTGGACGAATTATGCCCCAGGCAAAGAGTAAAACCGCCAAAAAAACCACTGCAAAGAAAGCTGCGAAGAAGAAGGTCAGCAAGAAAACAGCGGCCCCTAAAGCTAAGAAGAAGAGCAGCGCAAGCAAGAAGGCGGATACGGACTTTAACGTAGGAGATTATGTTGTTTATCCCATGCATGGAGTTGGAGAAATCTCCGCCGTGCAGCATCAGAACATCCTTGGTAAGAGGACCCTCTGTTACATTCTTGAAATAGAAAATAGTAAGATGAAAGTGATGATCCCCGTAGAGAGCGCAAAAGAACGGGGAATCCGCTCCATCATTCAGAAGAAAGATGTAAAGAAGGTTCTCGATTTATTGAAGAAGGATGAAGTGGACACCGAAGAGGACTGGAAAATCCGTTATCAAAATAACATGAATAAGATAAAATCCGGTTCCATCTACTCGGTGGCGGAGGTTTGTAGAAATCTCTACAAACGTGCCCGGGATAAAGAGCTCTCGCTCATGGAACGAAGGTTGTATGAATCGGCCTATTCCCTGATCACAAGCGAACTGGCCCTCGCCAGATCTGTTTCCACAGAAGAAGCGAGCAACCTGATCTCAGAAGTACTCTCCTGATAATTCGACCATAGCTCAAATTTACCAAAAGGGTTTGAGTTATGAACATCCTTTATCGAATTCTGGCCGCTGCGGCCAGTGCCACTAGTGGCTATTTTCTGTCCTATGCTTCGGGCATGGACGTTGCCTTTTCAGCCACTGCAGCGGGAGCCATTTTTCTAGTTTCCATTGCATTTCTTCATCTGGATCGAATCTTCAAAGGCATTAGCGGCGAAATGTTTTTTTGCATTACCACCGGTGTGCTTTCGGGTCTCGTTTTGAGCTCGCTGGCCGGTTGGATCCTGAGCGCCCTGAGTATACCCCTTCGATCGGTTGGACCGTATTTGTTCGTACTTCCGGCAGTATTTCTGGGATACGGCGGCTACATCTTTGCACAACGTCCAGGCCTGCGAATTTTTGGAGGCGGCGGATTCCGTAAGGATGAAGGCGGCATCGGAACTACAGAAAAGATTCTGGATACCTCCGTCATTATTGATGGTCGCATTCTGGACATTGCACAGACGAACTTTATCGAAGGTCCGTTTATCATCCCGAACTTTGTGCTTCGCGAAATCCAGCTGATCAGCGATTCACCGGATCCAATCAAGCGAAACCGAGGTCGACGGGGCC
>JAGRNC010000578.1 GCA_020440935.1 Leptospiraceae bacterium
CCAATTATGGATTTATTCCGCGCACCTATTGCGACGACAATGACCCTCTGGATGTTTTGATTCTGGGGCAGGAAAGCGTTTTTCCGCGAACCATTATGAAATGTCGCGCCATCGGTGTGATGACTATGGTAGACAACCAGGAAAAGGACGATAAGATCATAGCGGTCCACTTGAACGATCCAGAATACAATCACTACGTAGATTTGCACGAATTACCTCCTCATCGCACTCGCGAACTGGAGCGGTTCTTTCTGGATTATAAGAAGCTGGAAAAGGAAAATCGAAAAGTAACCATAGAGAAGTTCTCCGGACGGGAGCAGGCAGAATCTATTATTCTGGAATCCATCGAACTATACAAGCAGACATTCTTACGGGGATAACCGAGCGACTTCGGTAGACTGACAAAAACAATAATGCGGCCGCGCTGTATAGCCGGCCTGGGATTTTTATGCATCTTGTAGAAGAGATAGGCCTTGCCATAATCTTTGCTGCGGTCCTGGCGCACGTTGCACGCTTTGTGCGACAGCCGTTGCTTCTGGGCTACATTGTAGGTGGGATCTTACTGGGGCCAAACATTGGATTTGGCCTGGTTCATAGCGAAGAGAGCATCGAGCTAATCAGCGAGATGGGTCTGGTGATGTTGTTGTTCATCATTGGTCTGGAGATTCGTTTACCCGAGCTGGCAGGTCTTGGATCGCGTTTATTCCTGCTCGGCACTGTCCAGTTTGCCGGATGTCTGGGAATTGGCCTGGCTGCTTTTCATTTTTTGGGCCTGGCCGGCGATGGGCAATTCGATCTACTATATCTTGCCCTGGCCGGTTCCTTATCTTCGACTTTGATCGTTGTTAAGCTACTGTACGATAAGCTGGAAATCGATACCGCCGCGGGTAAGCTAACCATCGGTATTCTAATCTTGCAGGATCTATGGGCCATCCTGTTTATGGGACTTCAGCCCACCCTCAGCAACCCGCAGGCTACCACTATTCTACAGTCGGTGGGCGGCGCCATCTTACTCGTAGTTCTGGCCGCGCTGATCAGTCGCTACGTGCTTCGACATGTCTTTCATCTTGCTTCGCATAATCCCGAGTTGGTACTGGTTACGGCCATGGCCTGGTGCTTCTCTGTATGTGCGCTGGCGCATAAGCTGGGATTATCCATCGAGATGGGATCGCTCATTGCTGGCGTTACCATTGCTGCCTATCCGTACGCAAACGATGTCATAACCAAGCTGGTGGGTATTCGGGACTTCTTTGTCACATTGTTCTTTGTAGCTCTGGGAATGAAGGTGCCGATTCCCGAGCCTGCCACCATCGGGCTTTCATTGGTTGTCATTGCTGTGATATTTCTGAGCCGCTTTCTTACCATAGCCCCCACTGCCTACTTCGCAGGTCTTGGGTTGAGAAACGGACTCGTAACAGCGGTCAACCTTTCGCAAATGAGCGAGTTCTCCCTGGTGATTCTGGCTCTGGGCATGGAAATGGGCCATGTAAGCGAAAGCGTGGAAGCATTCGTGCTGACCAGTATGCTTGTCGCTTCGCTCATATCTACGTATGCCATTCGGTTTAACGATCCAATTGCACGGTTCTTTGCCCACGGATTGGGAAAACTGGGTATGAAGGAGCGAGCAAATGATCCGGAAGGGGATAGAGCTCCCACAGCCCATGGATCGGATCGCGACATTGTTGTGCTTGGATACTATCGAATTGGTCGCGCCTTTATTGATCGACTGGAAAGCTACTGTCCATCGCTCATTTCGCGGGTGATGGTCGTAGACTTCAATCCGGCCTTCAAGAAAGACCTGGAATCCCGCGGATTTCAATGGGTGTATGGCGATCTGGCCAATCCGGACAGTCTAACACATCTAGGAATCCATGAAGCGCGCATGCTTCTGGTGACGATTTCCGACGTATTTTTGAAAGGAACAACTACCCGGCGACTATTGGCCCGACTAAAAGAAATCAATCCCGGCGCAATGCATGTCATGGTGGCTGACGAGCCTACTGAACTGCCTACGTTACTTAATATGGGCGCCGCCGAAGTACTAATACCCGGTCAGCTTACGGGTCAGGAATTGTTTTACTGGGTAGTGCAGCAGCTGGAAATCCATGAGATT
>JAGRNC010000057.1 GCA_020440935.1 Leptospiraceae bacterium
GGATCTTCCTGAAAATCTATAACTCATTCTTTGATGAAAAGCAGAAGAAAGCACGTCCCATTTCTGAACTAGAGATTCCCGCGGCACTATTAAAGAAGGGAAAAGAGCAGGAAAAAGAGGAATTTATTCAAAGCAAGCGGCTGGCCTACGTCGATGAAGCACCGGTAAACTTCTGCCAGGAACTGGGTACGGTGCTAGCGAACGAAGAAGTGGACGAATGGACTTCCAAAGGATACACCGTGGTGCGAAAGCCCATGCGTCAGTGGATGCTTCGCATAACCGCCTACGCAGAGCGCTTATTAGAAGACCTGGCCCTGGTGGACTGGCCCGCCGGAACGCTGGAGCTTCAAAAGAATTGGATCGGCCGCTCGGAAGGGGCCCTGGTTCGATTCCAGGTTGATGCGGTAAGAACTGCATCAAAGAAATCGAAAAAGACAGCAGCGAAAAAGAAGACATCCAGTAAGAAAACAGCAGCAAAGAAGAAGGCATCGCCGGCGAAAAAATCCGTGGATGCGCCCCCGATGATCGAAGTCTTTACTACCCGACCGGACACATTATTTGGCGCAAGCTATATGGTGCTGGCCCCCGAACATCCCCTGGTTTCGCATATCACCTCCACAGCGCAGAAGAAGGACGTCCAGACCTACGTCGATGAGGCTTCGCGCAAATCCGAACGCGATCGTCAGATCCAGGGCGAAAAAGCGGAGAAGACCGGCGTTTTTACCGGCGCATTCGCCATTAATCCGGTAAACGGCGAAAAGATTCCGGTTTGGATTGCAGATTACGTTTTAATGGGATACGGAACCGGGGCCATTATGGCCGTTCCGGCTCACGACGAAAGGGATTTTGCATTCGCCACAAAGTTTGAACTTCCTATAAAGACCGTGGTCGCCCCTAAGAAAGCAGGCAAGGAATTTCAGGTGGAAGAGGCCTTTAGCGGCGAAGGGATTTCTATTAACTCGGATTTTCTGGATGGATTGCCCACAGCCCAGGCGAAAGCGCGCATGATTGAGCACCTGGAAGCGAAAAAGCTGGGCACTCGAAAAGTAAACTATCGCCTGCGCGATTGGCTTTTTTCCAGGCAGCGATACTGGGGCGAACCCATCCCGATCTCTTTTGATTCCAGCGGAAAGCAGTACGCACATTCCGAAGATGAACTTCCATTGATGCTTCCGCCCTCCGACGACTTTAAGCCTGCAGAAACCGGCGAAAGTCCGCTTGCCCGGCTGGGCGATTGGGTGGAGCATACGGCCAATGTGGATGGGAAGAAAACAAAATTAAAGCGAGAAACCAATACCATGCCACAGTGGGCTGGCAGCTGCTGGTATTATCTGCGATTTCTGGACCCAGAAAACAAAAATGCGATTTTCGATCCGTCCCGCGAAAAGGAATGGATGGGAAGCAACGGAGTGGATCTGTACATCGGCGGGGCCGAACATGCGGTGCTCCATCTACTGTACGCTCGTTTCTGGCATAAAGTACTCTACGACTATGGCGTTGTTCACAGCAAAGAACCGTTTCATAAACTTGTGCATCAAGGGCTGATCCTGGGCGAAGACGGACAAAAGATGTCCAAATCCAGAGGCAACGTTGTCAATCCCGATGAAGTTGTGGGAAGCTGGGGCGCCGATTCATTCAGACTATACGAAATGTTTATGGGTCCCCTGGAAGCCATGAAACCCTGGTCTTCCCGAGGGATCGAAGGAGTCTTTCGATTTCTATCGCGCGCCTGGCGCATGTTTGTAGACGAATCGAATCAGTTGCAGCAAAGCTTGCTCGAAGAGGCAGATTCCGATAATAAACGAAAAGTGGAACAGGTTACTCATTCCACAATTCAGAAAGTAAGCGAAGACATTGAGCGAATGAGCTTCAATACAGCCATCAGCCAGCTTATGATTTATGTAAACGAACTGAACCGCTTGTCGGTGGGCCGCTTCTCGGCGGAGGCCTTCGTAAAGCTATTGAGCCCATTTGCGCCCCATTTCTGCGAAGAATTATGGAATCGCCTGGGGCATACAGATTCGATTTCGCATGCTTCCTGGCCCGAGTTCGATTCGCAACTGGCCGCATCCGATGAAGTAGAAATCGTTTTCCAGGTAAATGGAAAAATCCGGGCGCGGGCCAGCGTTTCACCCGACATCGGAAAACAGGAGATGGAAGAAATCGCCAGGACCCACGAAGCCGTGAAACATTACACCGACGGTAAAGAAGTGATCAAAGTGATTGTAGTGCCCGGAAAGCTGGTAAACATCGTAGTTAAGGGCTAGAATCCACGCCGCACTCTTTGCCTCTTTTCCTCTTCGCATCCTGTTCCGTGGCCCGCCCCTTTCCCGCATGGCCCCGGTCTCCTGATCTGTAAATCCGCTCCTGGCGGATTCCTACGATTCAAAAACCGAGCGAACGTTCGTTTTTTTATTGACAGAACACAGAATGGGTTCTATGAACAGAACCTACCATGGATTTTACAATATCGAACGAAATGAAAACCACTCTGGGCATGATCGAAGATTTCATGCAAAAGGAAGTGTTTCCCATCGAAGCCGAATTCTTTCATCGGCCATTCAAAGAACTCCTGCCCCTTCTGGCTGAGAAGCGCAAGAAAGTGAAGCAGATGGGACTATGGGGGCCAAACTTTCCGGAGGAATTGGGGGGTATGGGCTTGGGTCTGGTGGACCACGGTCTAATTTCCGAATCGCTGGGTAGATCGCCCATCGGGCATTATATATTTGGAACGCAGGCCCCCGATGCAGGAAACATTGAGATACTGCATATGTTCGGCACCGCGGACCAAAAAGAGACCTATCTAAAGCCGCTGGTTAATGGCGATATTCGTAGCTGCTTTGCCATGACCGAAGTAAACACCGCGGGCTCCAATCCACTCCTCATGGAAGCCACAGCCGTCAAAGATGGCGACGACTACATCATCAATGGCCATAAATGGTACACCACCGGCGCAGAGGGCTCTGCATTTGCCATCGCCATGGTGGTCACCAATCCGGAGGCCAATCCCGCGCTTAAATCCAGCATGATCATTGTTCCCACCGACAATCCAGGGTTTAACCTGGTTGGTAACATTTCGATCATGGGCGAAAAAGGTAGCGACTACAATAGCCACGGCGAAGTAATGTTTCAATCCTGTCGCGTCCCCCAGAAGAATCTTCTGGGCAAAGAAGGCCAGGGGTTTCTGATTGCGCAGGAGCGACTGGGACCGGGGCGAATTCACCATTGTATGCGGTGGATCGGAATCTGCAACCGCGCCCTGGACTTGATGTGTCAACGGGCCAATGCTCGAGTCATCGAGACGGATGGACGAACGCTGGCAGACAAAGAAATCATTCAGAACTGGGTGGCAGAATCTACCGCAGAGATCGAAGCCGCCCGATTAATGACTCTATCGGCGGCCTGGTCCATCGACAATGTTGGAATGAAGAAATCACGAGAAAAAGTCTCCATGATTAAGTTTGTGGTAGCCAATACGATGCAGCGAGTTATTGATCGAGCTTTGCAGGTGCACGGCGGCCTGGGGATGAGCGACGATACAATCCTGGCTTTCCTCTATCGTCACGAACGGGCGGCGCGAATTTATGATGGCGCTGACGAAGTGCACAAAGCTTCGCTGGGCAAGCGAGTTCTGCGCAATTACAAGAAGAGCAATGGATAGACTTCCGTTTACGTACAAAGAATTTCTTTCCAAACAAACGATTACCCTTGAAGAAATCTGTCGCGGTCTGGTAAAAACAAACCGCGACAGAATTAACATCAAAAAGGAAGAACGAGCGGTGCAAAACCTCCACCGCATTGTTCAGGCAGTCCTATCATTGAGCCAGACGAAGGGATTTTCGGCGATGAGCTTGCGCGATCTGAGCCAGGAAACGGATCTGAGCATGGGAGCGCTGTACAACTATTTCAACAGCAAGGAAGAACTCTTCCAGATGATATATACGCAAGGTAGGACTTCCGTTTTTGACACTCTGGAAGCAAACGCAGTAGCATCGGATCCGGAACTAAGACTGCAACAATCCATCTGCGCTCATCTATACCTCAGCGAAGCATTGCCCCGCGTATTCTCTTTTTTCTTTATGGAAGCCCGGAATCTGCCGGCTCAGTTACAAAAGAACATCATTAGTCTGGAGCAGCTTACGGAAGGATTCTTCGAAGAAATTCTTCAGGAAGGCAAAAAGAAAAAGCAATTCGCACTTGAAGACACTCAGTTGACTGCCAGCGCAATCAAGGCTTTGCTCCAGGATTGGTATCTGAAACGCTATAAGTTTTCTACCCGCCGCTTAAATGTAGAGAAGTATGCAAGCTTTGTAATAGATTTTGTAGGCGCCAATCTGAAGTAGCGGGATCCGGGGTGCAAATTTTTCGGCGGCGCTTCGCAGGTGCACAAAAAGGGTCGTTTCATCAGACCGCCAAAGTTTTGTTGCCATTGAGGTTCCGCCATGAATGAAACCAGTCCATCCATCGCCAATTTTCTGAGCGAACTACGAGCATTTCACGAATTTACCTATCAAAAGGCGCTGCCCATTGAGGTGGCCACTTTCTTCGCAAGGCCTGAAGTTGGTTGGTCGGTGGCGGAGAATTTTTCGCATATGGCCCGCGTTAGCCGCTCCATGAGCTTGATCTTTCGCATGCCTGGTAAGCTTGTCAGTCCGTTTCTGGGACGGGCCAAAGACCGCCCTCCCCTGGAAAAGATTAAAGAGGACTATCTTGCTGGATTGAGAAAAGGATTTTCCAGCGGACCATTCGCGCCCGCCAGAGAAGAATCCGCGGATGATGCTCGGAAAATGGCCATCCTTGAGGAATGGCGTTACAGTTATCAGAAATTGGAGAAATCCCTGCAATCGTACACCGACGAGCAAATGCGGCAGAATCAATTTTATCATCCAATGCTTGGTCGAATCACCCTGATGGAAACCGCCTATATCGCATTGTACCATAGCATCCACCATTTGCAGAACGTAGAGCGAAAGACCGGCTTGAAGTTGCTACCAGAATGACCGTGGCGCAATGATATGCGAGCGTAAATGGTGCAGTATCGGCAGGTCAGGTAGTAGACGCCTCGGATTCTTTGGTCATGAGCGATACCAGTTCGGAAAAACGAACCGGTCGCGAAAGCAAGAATCCCTGCACCTGATCGCATCCAATGGTTTTTAATAAATCGTACTGCGATTGGGTTTCTACGCCCTCGGCCACCACTTCCAGCCGCAAGGTATGAGCCAGATATACCATCATTTCCACAATGGATCGATCCTGGTGACTCTTGTCCATATCGCGGACAAAGGAGGCGTCGATCTTCAGCCGATGAACGGGAAGCGCCTTTAGAATGCTCATGGAAGAATATCCGGTGCCAAAATCGTCGATTGCAAATCTCAATCCGGTCTTTCCCATCTGAAACAACAATCGATTCACCACATCTACATCATGAAAGATTGTGCTTTCTGTGATTTCGAATTCAATCTGGCTACAGGAAAGCCCGGAATCTTCTACGATGGAAAGTAGCTGTCCGGCCACGCTCTGCCCGGTAAACTGCGACGGAGAAAGGTTAACCCCAATGCTAAAATCTGTGCCTGCCATGGGGCTGGCGGCAAGACTCCTGACCGCTTCGGCCAGTACATGTTCTCCCAGCCGTAGAATCGCGCCGCTGGATTCGGCCAACGGTATAAAAGTAGCCGGGGAGACCTCGCCAAACCGCGGATGGTTCCAGCGAGCCAGCGCCTCCGCTCCCTTTATCGCTCCGGTGCGAAGGCAGTACTGCGGCTGGTACAGGCAGTAGATTTCGCCCCGCTCGGTAGCATCGTACAAATCCCGCTTTAATTCCATACGTCGGAGAACTTCGGTGGACTTCAGGTCTCCAAACGTTCTGCCGGTAACGCCGGCATTTTTGGCATCGGTTAATGCCAGGGATGCATGTTTGTAAAGTTGATCGGCGCTACGACCCTCCTCCGGAAAGGTGCAACCTCCCATGCGACCTTCCAGAGAGATCCGGTGGCCATCAATGATCACAGGCAAACGCCAGGTCTGTTCCGCACTTTGCATTAGCTCGGGCAGGGTCGCGGCTTCGCTGAGGATCGCAAATTGTTTACCTCCCACGCGTGCGAGCAGGCTTTTCTCGGCGAGCATTCCTTCCAGCCGACGCGCCGCGACCACCAATGCCTTATCGGCTACCGAGCGCCCCCAGGAGTCATTCAGCTGTCCAAGATTAACAAGATCAATGAGAAGTAGATGGAATTCATTCTTTGCATACGTGCGGCGCGTAATACTGGCCATCAAGTAACGTCGGTTTGGTAATTCGGTAAGTAAGTCATGGTTTGCATTGAATGCGGCCGCACGCGCCAATCGGTCCAGTAGATTGCGGCGCCGATTCTGACCGATTATGAGCAATGTAATACTCAAATAGGTCATTAAGGCCACAGCTGCCATAAAGCCGAAGGGAGCGATTTCCGGAATGGGGCGCAGAGCCGGATAGTTTAGCTTATGTAGTCCCCAGAGCGATGCGGCCGTGCATGCATAGCCGTAGCCAGTGCCAGGATGCTTTTTCATAAGCAGCCAGAACAGCCGAGCGCTGGAAAACAGTGAGGCCGCCGCGAATACATAAACAGGCACGGTCCGCAGCATAAAGTCGGGGCGGTACAACGTCGTATAGGCCAGCCAGGGCCCAAATACCAGGAAAACAAGTACGATGGTCTTGCGAGAAAGCCTGGCCCCGGTCATGCGCGTGGAGCCGAAAAAGATCAAATACATGGCCAGGCAGTGGGCCAGCTCTCCCGAAAACTGCGACATTGGCCGACCGATGATTGGCTCCAGCATCCAGAGAACATAGCGAATACAAACGAGCGCAAGTCCACCGGCCCAATATCGCACATAAGATATACGACTGGCTTTCCAGCTTGCTTGAATCAGACCGATTGTCAGAATGAAGGAAACAACACTGGCCCCTTGAATCGCGGTTTGCAGCGAAAAGCCCATGAATGCAAGAAAACTCAACGGACCGAAGAGGCCGTCAAGGGAAAACGTCTCATTTTTCGAAAGAAGCTACACTAACTTTTTTTTAGTAAAGTCAGTGGGGCGCTATTTTTGATCAATCCAATCGCCGATTAGATACGGATACACACTTTGCCAAAGTGAGATCCGCTCTTCAGATAGGCAAAGGCTTCGGTAGTTTCTTCAAAAGAGAACACCTTATCTACCACTGGCCGAACTTTGTGCACCGCTAGAGCCTGGTTCATATTCTCAAATGCGCGACGGCTGCCTACAACCACCCCCTGAATTCGGATATCCTGCATCAAAACGGGCGTCAGATCCAGGGGCGCTTCCTTCCCCGCCAGCACCCCGATCAAATAGATGGAGCCGCCGGGACGGACGCTACGAATCGATTTTTCGAGGGTTCCCACGCCGCCAACTTCGATAACATGATCCACGCCGCGACCTCCGGTGATTCGGTAGACTTCCTTCTCCCAGGATGGCTTGTCGCGATAATTGATTGTGTGATGGGCGCCCATCGTCTTTGCGCGCTCCAGTTTTTCATCGTTTCCCGAAGTAATGATAATTTCCGCTCCTGAAAGAACTCCGAACTGCAAAGCAAACATGGACACTCCGCCGGTGCCCAGAATTAGAAGTTTTTCCCCGGGGCGCACCGGACCTTTTTCCACTACCGCGCTCCACGCGGTGAGGCCTGCGCAAGGAATGGCGGCGGCCTCTTCATCGGTAAGATAATCGGGAATGGAAACAACATCGGCTTCTGGAACCAGCATATACTGTTGCAGAGTGCCATCCAGCGGCCCACCATGGGTGCTCTTCAGCATTTCGCGAAATGCGGGCCCATCATGCCAGCCACGGGCAAATATAGGGCTAACTCTTGCGCCTTCCTTGAAGCGATGACAATGGGGGCCCACTTCCTGGACCACTCCCACTCCGTCGGAACAGGGCACCATCGGCATCTTTAGCTTTGGATTGTATTGGCCCGCCACCATTAGAAGATCCCTGAAATTCAAGGAGGCCGCTTTCATTTGAATTAGCAATTCCCCTGCACCGGGCCGGGGAATGTCGCGTTCTTCCATTTTAAGCTGATCCAGGCCAAAGGACCGGAATACCTGCGCTTTCTGTGTTGCACTCATTGTGGCTGCTCCCTTTCTGACGTTGTGACTGCCGAACTATTTCCATCGCCAGAAAGATATCTATATTGCGACGGCGCAAGTAAAGGAAACCCGGGCCCTGCTTCCATTGGCGCTGCTGTCTATGATGGAGATCCCAAAAAGGGAGGAACCGAAATTGCAACGATTAGCCAGGCGATTGGAATAGAAACCAATAACGTGGCAGAATACCGGTCCTTGATCGAGGGTCTACAGCGCATTAGCGAGATGATGGGAAACGATTATGCAGCGTGCAAAGTCCATGTGCGAATGGACTCGCAACTTGTGATTCGACAGGTCATCGGCCAGTACAAGGTAAAGAATGCAAACCTGAAGCCTCTCTATGAAAAGGCGCGGCTGCTACTTTCCAGGGCAGGGAGCTTTCATGCCGAGCATATTCCCAGGGAGTTGAACAAGCGAGCCGATCAGTTGGCAAACGAGGCCCTAAAATAGTCCGCGCATCAAACACAATCACATAATATTCCGCCATCGAATCCGCCGGTGATACCGCCCAACCGTTCTAATCCACTGGTGCCGCCATTCCTGGCTGTGCGAGACCAACAGAAAGCCGAGATTGAATAGCCCATAAGTATGCGCTGCATCAGTGCGGCGCACCAGATCCTAAATTCAACCAAAGGTTCGATTAAAATTGTTTTTTATTTGACTACGGCATGGCTGCGGCCGCATACTCGCGCTCAAATTCGGCTTCTCGCTGAAAAAATCGGAGGATTGCAACTTCATGAAGTATCGCAATAAATTAATTGCTGTAGCGTTCGTAACTATGTTCGCCAGCAGTGTTCATGCAGAAAACTACCTGGGTCTGGGCGCTGGTCTACAATTTGACCTCGGCCAACTCACCAACACCATCGTTCTGGATGGTCTGGAAAGTAGTGTGGGTAAAGCAAGTTTGACTGGAGCCAGCTATTTCACTGGTTGCGCAGCCGCTTCAAACCCCGCTACCTGTCAGACTGAGCAGGCTGGTAACAATCAGGACCTGATCATTTCTGAAAAAACCCTGGATGCTCTGGATAAATCAACCGGAGACATGCTTTTTGATAACGACCTGCGCGGTGGTATGACCGGTCTTCAACTGACTGCTTTCTATGAGTCAGAAGGAGACAACACTTTCTGGAGACTTGGAGTACAGTACACTTTCAAGATCACCGGTGGTCACACTGAATCTCGTCTGCTCGGCTTCAAATGGCTGGATCAGAAATGGGATTACTATGCCTGGCAAGTTCCTTTCTATTATGGATTCAAAACTGGAATCGGCGAGTCCGCTTCCGTATATGCCGGTGGTGGTGTTCACTACTACAAAGGCGGATGGAACGTGGGTGGATACATCCTGGGTGATGTGCCTACTTACCTCCTGAAAACACCTACTGGACCACATACAGTAATTAGCGCAACTACTGGCCAACCTACTGGCGGTAGCGCTGTCAACGAAGCAGTTCGTTTCCGTGTAACTGGTTGGGGATTCAACTTCCTGGTTGGTATCGAAAAGAAACTTGCTAGCGGTAACAAACTATTCTTCGAAATCGATCGTGCCTATTCTGGCGGAATCGACAATGCTCGCGCAGAAAGCTCTGCCGGTCAAACTGGCCTGGCTCCGCTGCCTTCCTATCCGATTGCAATCGGCGGATGGAGCTATCGTTTCGGCTACAAAATGGCCATGTAAGAAAGCTTTTCCGGTTTTTCCGGAGATATGCCGGAGGCCGCCCCACAAAGGCGGCCTCTCTTGTTTTCAGACCTTCGGTGATTCCCTCTCCTTACAGAGCTCCGCTCGCTCCATGTACTCTTGCATCAATTCGCCCAGGGTTCGATGCTCGTCTTCCCCAATAGGCTCATTTTGATCAAAAAGATCAGTTAGACACAGGATTCCGTGCACAGGATGGTCTGGTTCACTTTCATGATCGCCCCGTTCCGATTTAATTCCGTCTTCATGAACCCAACAGGTAGTGACCATTCCCTGGTCATTGCTCAGTTCTGCGGCCACATAATAGAGAAAACCGGGATAGGAGCGCACAAGTATTCGCAAACCCTCGGGTTCGGCCAGCGCGATGGCCTTCCGCATAAAATGACATTCCTTCAACGGCGCGTAGGAATGCCGGCCGCTACGCTCGTCGAACTCCACCAGTAATTTTACGATTTCTTGAAACTTTTCCTTGCCCAGGCGGATCTCTCGCCAGGAACTCCTATCTGTCGTGTTTTCATTTTGCATTCCATTCCTCCCGGCCCAGCGGCCTGTTCTTTCTGAGGTCAAACGTAGCTAGTTTGTTTCGCCGGATCGTATCGATGGAAATGGAATGGAAAGAAGTGGAAGTAGTGGTGCAGGAAGACCAGGCCCGCATTCGTCTGGACCAGTTCCTGGTGCGCCGATTTTCAATCATAAATCGCTCGGGCTGGCAGGAAAGAATTGATGCCGGCCTGGTGCAGGTAAACGAAGCAAAGGCCCGGCCGTCCCGTAAGCTGCATACCGGCGACCGGATTCGCATTGAATTTCAAAAAAAGCCCGAACCCGATGTAATCCGCGATGTGGAGATTGTTCATCGCGACGATTGCATCCTCGTGGTAAACAAACCGCCAAACCTTCCCGTTCATCCATCGGGAATCTATTACAAGAACACTCTGGCCCATATCTTAATTGATCGATTTAGTCAGGACCCCGAACATCCCT
>JAGRNC010000579.1 GCA_020440935.1 Leptospiraceae bacterium
GAGGCCAAATAGAGAAAGTAGGGTATGGACCTGGTGTAGAGGGCCAGCGACAATTGATAGATGATAAACAGTAGTATACAGCTGAATACGCTTGCATATAGAACGCTGTGATTATGAACCAGGGCAAAGAATGAGCGTTCGGTTAGTAAGCTTTCGCCCAGATGATTGTAATAAGGGAGTCGGGCTGTGAGCAGAATACTGCATCGGGGCTGGTCTGTGTCGATTCGATAGGCCGGCGATGCGTAGGGAAGAAATCGAATGGTTTTCCATTGGCTGTAAGGCGGAGGTTCTTCCGTGTAGCAGGAAATAATCCCATTGTAATTGTAGCGGTAATACCACTGTGGATCTAGATAGAATACACCGGGCTCGGGCAATTCCAAATCGTATCTTACGAAGAAGCCATCGGTAGTCTTCAGAGTATTCAGATCATAGGGCGTTGCAGGAAGAAACTCCTCCGGCGGAGGTGGGTGATCCCTCCATTGGTTCTTGTAAGGGTCCACCGTAACATGTCGGTAGTATACCTGGACCTTGAGGGCCGGTGCATTTGCTATCTTACTTTCGGTGCGGGCATCGATTATAGCTGCCGCAGGTTCCATGTTCGAGCGGCGATGAATGGTAAGGCTGATCAAAATGCCCAGCGCCAACGTGGCAGTTCCTGCCCACAGAATACGATTTTTCTTAAACACCAACATAAACTGGTCCTTATTCGGGCAGTGAATGTAAAATGTCTCTGAGCGATCGATTGGCATTCTGAACCCGATCGACGATTGCCCTGTGGTTCTTTCCCGAATCGGATCCTCCGGCCAGATCCTGCAATTCTCGGAGCTGATTCCCCAGATCTCTAGCAAGGGTTCTTCGCAGTCGAGCTTCGGATCTCTGCCTGGTTAGATCGTAACTTCGCCTTTGCGAAGCCAGTCGTCGGGCAAGGTCGGCTGTGCGTTGCCATTCTTCGATAATTTGTTCGGGGGCGGCCGGTCTATACAGGATCGTATCCAGATCCGGGTCCAGTTCCAGATCTTCGGCCCTGATTCGCATGTCGGCAAGTAATAGCAGCGTTGGCTGCTCCTGTGAGAGGCCATCCATCCAGGCTTTGAGCCGAGCAATGCGGTGGGTATCTTCGAGCCGCAGAGCTGAAAGATCCAGGAAGTAGTGAGCCGATGGGATGGAAGAATTATCCGAGTTTTCCATCGTCTTCCAGGAGGCAACCGGCGCCAGTGCCCGCATCAGGGCAGAAGGCGCCGAATAATAGAGGAATCCGGTATCCAGGTTAGCGGGGATGGAATGGTCGACTCCCGTTTTATTGGCATCGGTTGTTTCAACAGGATACTGGCCCAATTCCACCGGAAATCGAATAATCTGAGCGTCAGCGTACGTATTCTTCCCAAAGCCCACCGGCCGATAATCGACGAGCAAAACAGGGCTGCGGGCAGCGGAATCCGTTTCTATTTGGAGCTTTAATTGTCCTCCCCACTGGGTGGTCCAGGACTGCAGGGAATCGATCAGGCGCTTCCATTCTGCTGGCGCAAGGCTGGCGATAAGATCGGCGGGCACATTATTTTCGAAGATTTCCATTCGTATGGGTTTGAACGCGGCGGCCATGGTTTCGAGGGAAAGCGCCAGGGATTGAAAGCCAGGATGGCTGAATGGGTGCGTTTCTTGCTTTAAAGTTTCCAGGGCATTCGAATTGAGAGTTTGCATGCTCGCCAGAATCTCTGTCGATCTGCGATCCAGGTCGGTGGTCTGTCTGACCTCGACCACCGTGGACCTGATGGATTCCAGAGGAATGCGAAGGTCCAGAGCGGCCTGTTCCAGGATCTCTGTTTGCAGCTTCTCTGCATATTGGTTGGCTTTCTGTTCGATGTCCTTTGCCAGCCTTTCTTCAGCGCTGGACCGAACCCGGCGACTCTGAACGTTGCGCAGCATCACGCCCATGAGCACGGCCAGTACCAACATCTCCGCAGTAGAGCCGATCAGGGCTGCATGTCGGGTGATTAGGTTCAGCGGCAGGATGCCCTGGTTGGTTAGGGTAATAACCACGACGCCAATTACCACTCCAGAATATGCGAAGAAGATTACCATACCTACAGTGCCTCTGCGAATCAGTCCAAAT
>JAGRNC010000580.1 GCA_020440935.1 Leptospiraceae bacterium
CGGGCTTTCGTTCAGTAATTAAGGAGCAAATATGTCATTCGAACCAGCGATACCCCAAAAACAGCCCTACGTACTCGATGCCCAGGAAGGAGATAAGAAGGCCTGGTGTGCATGCGGACTTTCCGAAAGCCAACCATTTTGCGACGGCTCCCATTCGCGACAGGGCACCGGGATGAGCCCCAAAGTCGTAGTATGCGAAAAATCGGGAAAGATCGCATGGTGCGGTTGTAAGCGCAGCGCAAACGCGCCCTTTTGCGACGGAACCCATAAGACTCTGAGCTGATACGTTGCCTACAATACACACTGTATCAAAAAAGATACATTGTAGGCCGATTTCTCCACGGATTAAGTCGCACAGTACGACGAAATCCCGAGGACAAACCGATACGGTACCTCCACAGAATAGGAGCAAATGCCCTTTTCCTTCGGGAATTTAAGGATCTCTGTCAATATGACAGACGAAGGCCTCAAATGGACCGAAAAGTTCTGAATGGCCGGAGTTTGGTACGGAACTTGCTGAATAGGGGGTGGAAAGGAGAAACGGATGATGACAGTTTCCACTCTGACAAACAAAGAACTTCTACCCAAAGATCGTATTGGACGAATGAACCGCGCCACTGTGGCCTCCGAGGTTCTGTTTGAAGGCACAGGTATCCATTCGGGAGAGACAGGCCAGATTCGCCTGATCCCTGCAGAAGCCGGTACAGGCCTGATTTTCCGGGGCACAGGCAGCCGCGTGGGAGACATTCCGGTTAGTCCTTTCTACGCGCAGGATGGCGTGCAGGCCGTAACCCTGGGCAATCGGCAGTGGCAAATCAAAACGGTGGAGCATCTGCTCTGCGCCATGGCTGCAGCGGGCATTACGGACTGTATCATGGAAACAACAATGTCCGAAGTGCCTATTCTGGATGGGTCCTCCCTGCCATTCTACGAAAAGATCATTGAGGGCGGCATCCAGGACCTGGGAGTGGCTGTGGAGCCTTTGAAGCTCTCCAATCCAGTCTGGGTCATAGAAAATGACCGCTACGTAGTCGCCCTCCCCTCCGAAGAATTCAAAGTTACTTACACTATAGATTATCCCCACCCCAAACTAAGAGGCCAGACCATGACTCTGGCCCTGAACGCAAGCAACCTCATCGAGGACATCCTTCCAGCCCGGACTTTTGGTTTCCTGAAAGACGTGGAAGAGCTCCGCAAACGCGGATTAATCCAGGGCGGTTCCCTGGACAACGCGGTGGTACTTACCGATGACGGTTACCTGAATGACGATCTAAGATTTGAAGATGAGTGCATTCGGCACAAGATCCTGGATCTGGTGGGAGATCTATATCTGCTGGGTCGTCCGGTAATGGCGCACATTGTAGCCTTCCGAGCCGGGCACAGCCTGGATATTTCTCTGGGAAAGAAGATACAGACTCGCATCGCTATGGATGAACTGGCTTTGAGAAAAGAGAAAGCCGATCTTCGAATGGCCTCGGCCCGATAAGGTCCATAGCACAGCGCCCCCCTGCTTCCGATGCGGCCTTCTTCCTTATAGGGAAATAAAGCCAGCATTTTGTATTGACATGCCTTTTGTAGGCCGACAATAGAAGCAGCGTCTTCGACGTGGGGGAGAGAAAACGTGCACACCGGTGATTTTCTAAATCAGCTTAATATATACTTCAACTTCTTCAGCTTCGGAACACTACTCGCTCTGGTCTTTACCGGGTTTCTTTCAGTCTTCCTGCTAACATTGCCCAACAAATCCAAGGGCACCCTTCATCTGGGACTCGGATTCTTCTTTTTTGCTCTATTTAGTCTTGGGTACTTCATTGCCGCCATGTACTACGATCCCCAGGCGGCCTTGCACAGGTACTTTACGCTGGGCTGGGTGGGACCGGCCTTCTTGCATCTGACACAATGGGTGCGTAAATTCCCTAGAGATCATCATCCCCGAGCATCCAAGATTCTGGGAATCGTTCAATGGTTCCTCTGGATCGGACTGATGGGGTATTTCATTTATGTAACCCAGCAATCCGATTACAAGTTTCACTTCACAGGCCATTACTGGGACTTTGATGCGGAATTCGCCAGTAAGATTGGCTCGTATTTCAT
>JAGRNC010000581.1 GCA_020440935.1 Leptospiraceae bacterium
GATCTCATTTTTTCGTTCCATTGAATGCGGTCTTAAATTTTAAGCCGCTATAATGTTCGTCAAGCTTTATTGTTTGCGGTTGATCTCATCTTGCTAGGCGCCGGGCTGCGGAATTGAATAGCTTAAGATTTGTTCTAGCTTGCACGCGTACGTATCCTGAAGATTTTTCCGATCTGCGAACTCTCCTCAGTCTGGTGTGCAGCCCTGGTCAGCCGAATAGCCTGCACGTGTAACCGGCTCCATGCCCTAGGGCACGGGAGCACTGGCCCCTGGGTCGAGCCGGCCCTTCTTGTCATAAGAATTCTGGCTCTTTCGCATGGATTCCCGAATCTCTGCATTTCCTTCGATAGAGCGGGTGCGGATTTCCAGAGCTTTGATTTCCTGGGGTGAGGGCGGGATTGTATCTTCCAGCTCAGGGCTACTTGGAATTAGAACGGGAATCTGGATAAAGGCCGTATTCTCGTACTTTTTGACGAGCGCGATAATGGGATCCACATATTTGAAGTCATAGTTGGCTTTCCATTTTTGTAGAACTTCTATGTAGTCGTCCGGCGCTTTGGCTCCTCTTTCTAGAACCATCTGAGCGATCTTTACAGTTTCCTCTTCCGATCCGTCAATCTCTCGAAACACCTGCCATCCACCCTGTAAGTCGATGGAATTGTGCTCTATCATCAATTTTGCGATGTCAAAGAGTCCATAACTGAGCGCCCAGCCGAATTCCGTGAGGCCGCCGCCGCAGCCCTGAAGTTGCTCGGAATCGCCTCTGGCGCCACCCTCAATCAGCAGGGTTGCTACTGCGCGCTGGTAGGTAACCACCGCATCGCGGAGCGGAGTAATTCCGACGTAGTCCTGGGGGGAGGGTTTGGCTCCGCCGGCCAGAAGCGCCTTTACAATTTCTTGATTCTTGGCGCGCACCGCATAATGCAGCGGAGTGAGTCCGGACATTTCTTCGGCCTGGTTGACATCGGCCCCGGATGCGATAAGCGTGCGCACTCGGGCGAGGTTGCCGGTGCGAGCCGCATAATGAATGGTCTGCTTATAGGCAGTATCGTCTTTTCCTTCAAGATACAGCGCCACTTCCACGAAACCGTCCAACCGTGCATAGTCGGCCGCAGTGCACTGTACATCATATTTATCGGATATACACCAGTCGCCTTTGGTCTTTTTGTTTCGATCTGCGCCCCGCTTCAGTAGTTCTTTTACCATTTCCAGGTCGCCGTGGCTGGCTGCGCCCATGAGCGCCGTGCGTCCCGTCGTTGGGTCTTGCCAGTCTACATTGGCTCCTTTGCGAATCATAGTCCAGACGACCTTATGCATCGCATCGCCGATGTCGTCTACGCTGCGTATGGCCCACATTAGATTGGAGTAACCGTTACGGGGATGCTTGTTCACATCGGCTCCCCGGGATAGAAGCCAGGCGGCTATTTCAGGTGCCCCTCCATAACAATAAGAGGCAAGCGTTAAGGCGGGAAAGTTCGGATCTTTTTCATCAATCGAATCATTGATGCCCCAGCCTCGATTAACGTAGAGCTGGACGATGGACAGATTGAATCCGCAAATCGCATCGCGCATCTCTTGCTTACTGGGTTTGGCTTCCAGTTGCGACCCAAAAAGGAAGGCGATTCCGAATATTAAAGCTGAATACCGAAACGTTTGCATGGGTTCCTCTCTTTCAAATAGACGCAGTGCGGACAATGAGGGTTCTGTAATTGGACCACTTTTGCTGGCAACTATGTTCCTGTACTTCTAGCTTTGCGCCGGGAATTTTGGCCTGGACGGTTCGCACTTACTCGGGGTTTGTGCCTACCTAATCAGCGGCCGCCAGGGCTCCGGTACTCTATGCAGAAGTGGAAACCTGGCCCGGATTATCCGCGATAGTATTCCAGGGACTCGGGCGCCAGAGGGGTATTATTCAGAATCAGGTCGGCTGCCTTTTCCGCCATCATTACCACCGGCGCATAGATATTTCCATTGGTAATGATGGGCATAATCGATGCATCCACGATTCGAAGTCCCTCCAGCCCATGGACCTTCAAGGAGTCCGGTGATACCACAGCCATGTCATCGATGCCCATTTTGCATGTTCCGGATG
>JAGRNC010000582.1 GCA_020440935.1 Leptospiraceae bacterium
CCGGACCACCTGGCTCCTTCGTAATGTAGCAGCCAATCCAGTAATGGCTCGTCCACTTCCATGGACTCCAGGCTACTTAAATAGAACCTGGCATTCAAACCGCGGCTTTGCAATGCGGGATTTAGTAGCGATTGGAGCAGGGTAGATTTTCCAACCCCGTTGCTTCCGCGTATCCAGATGGTTTCGCCCCATTGCATATTGATGGCAACGTCGTTTGTCCAGAGAACCTGATCGTCTTTTATACTGTCGCCGGTTGAAATAAGTGGCATTCGATCGCCAATGGAACTTCGAGCGACATTGAAGGAAGAGAATTGGATTCGCTTTGCTTCAGCTTTTCCGGATTCGATATTCGGCACCGGGAAGTACCCTCTTTCCATTTCCTGCAATTTCTGTTTGCTATGTTCAAGGGATTCATCTGTCTTTCGAATACGGGCATCATGATTCTTCTTCAATCGTGCTTCCGTAAGTTCCGATCGATGAATCTGCCGATGGAGCAATGCTTTGGGAATATTCTGAGTACTGGACCTTCGCTTGGCATTATCCGTTCGTTTTCGCTGGCGCTGCAGCGTCCGTTTTGCCGCGCTTGCCCTGGTCTTCAGGCGTACTCGTTCGTTCTGGACCTGGGCCTGGCGCGCATTTTCTTCATTGCGACGATTTTCAATGTACAGGTCGTAATCTCCGCCGTACAAAGTGAGTTTGCCGTCCTGAAGGTGAGCGATTTGTCGAGCCATGCCAAGAAGCTCTGCATCATGACAGACGCACAGCGTCGTTCCGCGGTGGCCCTGCAGAAATTCCAGACATTTGAAGCGCCATTCTTCGTCGAGGTGGCGCAAAGGTTCATCCAGTAGAAGCAATTCGGGCGTCGCAGAATCCATCAGTCGCTTCCACTGACCCTGTTGCCATTGGCCCTGGCTAACCGAAGTCTGGGAAGCCGGGAATTGCGGCATATAGAAGGCTTCGTCCAGTCTTGCTTTCAAGATAGCAAGAAGAGTTGATTTGCCCCCGCCGTTTGGTCCGGTGAGACCGTTCAAGCCTCGCACCAGGGAAATAGATAAGTTTGTGAACGGCGGATTCATGGATCCGAACCGCTCTTCCGAGCTTAGATTGGAAAAGTGCATAAGAAACCTCGCAGTACTTGCTGTACGAATGGAATGAGGTTCTTAGTTACGCATAGAGGAACCGATAGGTTCACACATAGTATCGCGTATTATACGGTAGGAGTCAAATAAAAAAACCCGGACATTGTCCGGGTTTTCTCGAATCGTCGCACTTTGGGATGCGACCTTGTTTTCTATCAAGAGCCGCGGAACAGCTGACGGTAATCCAGTTTGCTCTGTAGCTTGTAGAATGGGGAACCGGAAGCATTATTCAGATAATCAGGAACAGGAATGCCCGCCTGATCGATGAACTTCTTCGCAGCATCGATTCCGCCCAGCAGATCGACCCAGGCGGAGGGGGGTACCCAGTTGAATCCAAAACCCATGGCTCCGTCTACTCCGTCTTGATCGGTCACATCGGGAACAAGAGAGAAGGAATAGGAGATGTATCGCGCGATGAATCTTCGTACTAGATCGGCTTCTTCGCCTTTCTCGGTCTTCAATAGTTCGGCGAAATCGAAGTACCGGGAATCGTGAATCAGAGCGGCTGCTTTCTTTTTGAAGGAAAGATCCAGCTTGGGAGCTTCTTCGTAATTTCCGGTCTTAATATTGTAGACCTTCTTTACGCTTTTGCCCTCAGGAGTTTTTTCCCGCATATATAGGCCTTTGCCTTTCTTATTACCCAGAGCGCCCTGATCGATTAGCTTTTGCATGTAATCGGGCATCTTGAAGGTATCGTGGGCCGAGTCCTTGGTGTTATCGAAGATATTGTCTACAATAGCCTTATGAACGTCCAGTCCCACCAGATCTGCAGTGGCAAGCGGAGCCATGGCGCGACCGGTATATCCGGATAGCAGCTGATCCACCAGGTGAATCCCGCCTTTGTCGGCCAGCTTTTCGGCATAGATGGCAGCTTCGTTCATAAACTGAAATCCAATACGGTTTCCAGCGAAGCCGGGACGATCGTTGGCGATGATCACGTGGCGGCGT
>JAGRNC010000583.1 GCA_020440935.1 Leptospiraceae bacterium
CTCGATGAGCAAATCACGGATGAATTAAACGAAGGCGCCAAAGAACTATTCCAGAGCCTCAAACGCACTTCCATTACTTCGGTTCAGGCAAGAAAGACATCGGAACGTCTGGCCGGAGTCTTCGACGCATTTGAGTCCCAGCCAGACATGGGCGTGGGACTTGTAAACATACTGGAACTGATGGGCGGTCGCGAAAATACCCACGATGTGGAGCTTGCGGTTAAACGAACTGTAGTGGCCATGGCGCTCAAGACCCGCGGCACCACTGCTACGGGAGCCAGAGATCGGGCCCGATTGCAAGATGCAGCCAATGTTCTGATGATGTCGGCCCTTCTATGCGACATTGGCTACGGGCGAATGAATATGCCCGAGGAAGATGGCCTTTCCGATCAGCAGATGAATTATATTCGTAATCATCCAATCATGAGCTATCTTATGATTGCCCACGAACGCTCGATCGATCCGCGAGTCAAAAGGAATGTGCTTTCGCACCACAGGCCAATGAAGGCCGGCACTCCCGGAAATAACTATCCCTCGATTAAGAATATCACGGCTCGACTGAACGCATTAAAAGAGAAGTACGAGCAAGATCCTGCCAGACGTCACATTGCAGAAGACATCGATATGCAGTTAAAGCTTCTGGTCCGGGATCTTCCTTATGATGAAGATGCAGCCATCCTGGCCATTGCCTCGGAATTCGCCTCGTTAACTTCCAGAGTACCCTGGCGCGAACCTTTCTCCGCTCGACGAGCGGTTCAGATGATCGTTAATAACTCTTACTTCACCTACCCCGATCGGATTGTACGCGAATTTCTGGACTATGTAAGCATAAGCCTCTGCAACAATGAAAAGATTCTAAAAGAGGGGGATTTCATCATTGTAGCCATGCGGTCGGGAAGCGGAAAAACCTTCTTCGAAGTGGGGCAGATTACCAATGCCACCAGGTTTCAATCCAAGCCTGGAATGGACCGATTCGCCACGATCTATCCCGAGATTGGACGATCGCCAAAGTTCCAGTTCTTGAAGTTTCCGCTGGAAGGTTTGAAACCGGATCCGCGAAAGGCGCATTACGAATTGAGCAAAGACGACAGTCGCCACATCGTCTACGCGGTGGATCCCACCCACGACCCAGACCTATACGAAGAACTATTCAAGCTTACTCGCACACATGTACCGGGCCATGAAGGAACTGGTTCGGTCCATACTTAACGATTCCCGCGCCGGGCTGCAACAAGATGCCTCGGGACGCCGCTACTTCCGGCAGCGAAGAGTCCGATTTCAGACCATAGAATTCAATGCCCGTGGCATGCTCGAAGGCGACTGGCTGCAATTTCAGGAAGAATTAGAAAGTCCGTTTCGGTTGAGCCGTGATCCAGCTCCTTCTCAGATACGCGAATTCGCCATCGCAAGCTCCGAGCGATTTCTTACATTCTATTACAAAGTATTCGATGTAGCGGTGGCGCGAGCGCTGGCCACTCTGGACCAGAATTTCTTTCAGGTGCCATTCATTCGCGCCTCTACTTATCTGGACCTGGGCATACCCGAAGATCTGCACGAGAGCTCGGTGCATCCATCGTTACATCAGACCATCCTGGCACAATACCACAAATCGAAAGAATGGCAGGCCGGCCCGCATCATGTGCATTTTTTGTCCGATTACCTGGTAGGATTGACGGATGACGCCATCGAATTGTTGCGGCCGTACCAGGAACTGTGGAAAAGAGAGGCACGCATAGAGCAAATCCACGAAAGACTTAGACTGTTCAAAGCGGAATTGAGCAGCGCTTTGTTTCCGGAAGGAATGGAGGTTTTTACCAGAAGGACAGCCGATGCTTTACAGGCGCAATTATCTGCGATTCCACTGCCCGATTTGCTGCAAAAGATTTCCGATCCCGCTACACGAAAGGCCATTCGCCCATTTCTTGAAAATCGCCACAAAGATGCATTTGGCACATTGTCCCGCGATTCGCATATTCTTTCGCTCCTGAATTCCGGCCTGAGCTCCGACATTGCGCGATTGCAACTTCCGGATCAGATGGACCGTACCGTGCGTAGCGCTTTTTTGCACGAAAGCCGATGGCATAGT
>JAGRNC010000584.1 GCA_020440935.1 Leptospiraceae bacterium
GCTTTCCATTGTAATGCCACGGTGGATCAGCGTAGATTATATCGTATTGACAATCCGGCAGATCAGGATATAGGGCTTCCAGCGTGTTTTGCTTTAAACGCTGGTCGTAGTCTTTGCTATATTTGGAATAGCCGGTATCCATAGTTCGCAGGCCCATCCGCAAACGGCCAACTCTAACATGAAATTCGTTGGCTTTGGCGCAAGCAAATTAAGCCGGTGCTGCTGAGGGTTTTTGCAATCAGAGCAAGATCTGGTGCGGCCAGCAACGGATCTATCGGGTAGAGAAATAAACAGATACGAGCAGGTTGCCTTAATCCATTTGATGAGTGATCCCTGTCCGTGTTCCAATCGACCAGTTTTCAGATCCCATCACGTCGCTTTCTTAGCCAGTGCAGGGAATTATACAGCAAATGAAGCATGCTTATTCGTAACCAGATCCAGAATAAAAGCATAAACGAAAATCGAAACTCATGATTTAGGATGGAGGCGACAAGTCCAACGCTATAATCGATAACTTCGATGATTGAGATTACCATTCCGGCCCAGAGTGCGAATGAAGATACAGAATCAAAAGTAAAGATGCAAGTTAGCACGATTGCCAGAGGGACAAGGTAGATGCCTACCGCAATGAGGCTAACCAGTAGACCTTGTTCCTGTAACATATTCTGTGCAAATACATAGACAGATTTGAATAGCAGCAATCCGACGAGGATGTACAGCGCCGTTTTGCCCTGGTTGATTTGCACGCCAGGATCGGCAACAGTATGCTGGACCGGGCGATCGTTTACTTCAAGCCCCATACCCGAAGCGCCGCCGGGCAAGAATGGTAATCGACCCGGGGTTATGTTACACCAGAACTTCAGATTCAGGGTATCCTCGCCAGAATAGACAGTAACGGTCTTGGGATTATCGGCCTGATTTGCCTTTCCGATTAGTTGACCGGCGTGAAAGAGCTCTACCGAGCCGCTATCCTTCTTGTGATATCTGGCTTCAAAGTGTTCTCCGCCGATGGTAAAACGAACAGTTTGTGTATGCTTTTTGTTTCGCTGGGTCGCTTCAATGATCTTCATAGGCCGCTCTTCCAGATTGGTCTTTTCAATGTGCATTTTGTTTTACTGAGGCTGCTACGCGCGTACTCCGCCGACTATTCGCGGGGTTGGATTGTACTCTGGACTGAATTTCTGGTAATGACCCAGTGTGCGGTACGCATCGCCATCAGTTATCACGAACCGTGCAAATTGAGCGCTAATCTGTTCCGGCGGGGGTTAGCTTCCAGAGATTTTCCGTGGCCGGGCAATTCGTTCGAATTCCGCCTTTAACTGTTTTGGACTCAAAGTGATGAATGTTGTAGATTCTTGAGTAGTAAGCTTCCAGCAAGCCCTGCGAAATCGAAAACGGAGGTCCTTCGAATAGCTTCTGGTCGTATTCGTAGGTTATCACCAACTGGGGCGCCCCATCCGTAATCTCGGACAAATGCGAGCAATACCGCTTTCGCATATCTTCCGGCAATGCCACCAGCGCGGCTCGATCATAGACAGCATCTATGGTTCCAAGGGTGCCTCGATCCAGGTGAAAGATATCTCCTACGAACACTTCAATCTTTGGCGCGGAATAGCCAAGGAGACCTTGCGTTTCGATGATGGTGGGACTCAGTTGCAGATCGGCAAATAGATCCTGAACGGCAATTTCCGAAAGTTCTATACCCACTACCTGAAAACCTTGAGCCAGAAGCCAGGCGATGTCCGTTGTCTTTCCGCAAAGTGGCACAAAAACTCGGGAGCCGGATTCTAATTCCAGGCGATCCAGGTGTTGCACCAGCAATGGGTTCGCATTCGCCTGGTGAAAGCCGATCTTACCTTCATTCCATCGTTTCTTCCAATAATCTGGATTCATAGGATATCCTCAGAGACTTTTTATTTTTGCCTTCAGTGCCTTCTCGCCCCCCATAACGTGCAGGACGTGGACACAGATAGGCGGATTGCCGACGGGACGAACGAAGTAATCAATCTGATCATCGTCGCGCAGCGTCTTTAATGGACCGGACTGATATACGATTAAATCTGATCCGGCTTGAACCAGTAAAGAC
>JAGRNC010000585.1 GCA_020440935.1 Leptospiraceae bacterium
AGGGCAGGGAAGTGCTGCATACACAGCCGGTGCTCGGCACAACCACCGTGGCCTGTATGATCGGCGCTGGATTGCTTTTTCCTGCTGGTTCGGCCGAATGGATGATGGAAGGGCCGCGCAGTCTGGGCTTTCTCATCGCCGCGGATAATGCCTTGGTCTGGCTGCATTTAATGTATCTCGGATTTTTTGCCTCGGGCGTTGCATTTTTATTCTGGTATCAGGGAGTGCGGGCCCTGGGCGCACCGAGAGCCTCTGTATTCATTAACCTCGTGCCAGTATTCGCAATGCTGATTTCGATCTTCATGGGCAAGTGGCCCGCTCCGTATCAATGGTCCGGCGCTGCGGTAGTTTTATTTGGCGTCTACATTACATCGCGATCGGGACAGTCAAAGGCAGCTTCGTAATCGAAGCCAATTTTCCTGTTGCCATCGATGCCGATGAATTCGCGTGGCAGAAGGTCTGGCAAATTCGGTGGATTAGAAATGGATTGGTCTAGCCTGCATCGGAGAGCGCCTTTCGTTCCCGAATGCTCCGCGCCAGGGTCCCGCGATCGGCGTATTCAATGCTCGCCCCGGTGGCGATGCCGTGCGAAATCCTGGTGAATCGAAATCCTCGATTCGCAAACATTTCCGAAATATAATGGGCGGTGGCATCGCCCTCCAATGTGGGATTGGTGGCTACAAAAATCTCGCGAAAGGGATGCTGCTCAATTCGCTCGGACAACTCTTTGAGCCGCAGATCCTCGGGCCCAATTCCATCCAGCGGTGACAGGGCTCCCATCAGTACATGATATAGACCTTGAAATTCGCCGGTGTCTTCTATAGAGAACACATCGGAGGGTTCCTCCACTACGCAGAGGAGAGACTGATCGCGTGCGGTGTCCGAGCAAATATGACATAGATCGGCTTCTGCCAGCCCGCCACATTGTTTGCAGAACCGCACTTCCTGGCGCAATCTAAGTACCGATTCGCTCAAACGCCGGGAGTTCTCTGGATCGGATTTGAGAATATGAAATGCAATGCGGCGTGCGCTTTTTTTCCCGATGCCGGGAAGCGACCCCAGAAGATCTACCAGTTGTTCCAGCGCGGGAAAATGCATTATCCGAAAATTCCGCCCAATCCCGGAATATCCATGCCGGTGGCGCTGCGGATTTCATGGGCCACTGCCTCTTTCATTCGCGACTGCGCATCATTCACCGCGCTGGTGATGAGCTCTTCCAGCATCTCTTTTTCCTTTGCATCCAGCAGGCGTTCGTCCACGGTCACCGAAGTCAGTTTACCGCTACCATCCATCTTGGCGCTGACCATCCCGGCGCCTGCTTCTCCGGTAACTGTGATTCGTTCAATCTTCCGCTTGGCTTCGTCCATCTTGGACTTCATGCCGCCCAGGTTCTTAAAAAGATCTGAAAAATTCATGTTTTCCATGGTGGCCTCTACTGCTCCGGTTCCTCCGGAATGCTTTCCGGATCGACCATAGTTCCAAGAAACTGCTTTTGCAGCTCGTCTTCAATCGGAATGTCCTTTTTTTCCCCCTGGGGACCGGGCTTCCATCCGCCTGCGGCCGGTTTTTCCTGGGCTGGCGCGGATCTGTTGCCTGCGGATTGGCTGGGGGCGGAAGGCCCTGGCGAGTCAGAAAGGCCGGGCGATGATCGTTGCTGCGGTGGGGATCCGCCACCGGCGGGCGTATTTGTCGATCGTTCTGCATTGGGCGTTGCGCCGGAGCCCACTGATGGTCGAGGATGATCGGATCGCGGGCCTTCGGTAGGTATTGTGGGTGCCGCTTCGCCGCTTAGATTTAAACTGAGTCGCTGGATTTTACCAAGTAGTCCGCTGATGGAAGGTTTCTTCAGACGATCGTGAATCTTCAGAAGCTCCATCTCTATGAGTATGCGCGATTCGTAGGAGTTTCGAAGCTTGAGAAAGAAAGCTGTGGTCAGCAGTTGATGTATTTCTTCGAAAATAAGCGAAATGCGGGCCGGATCAAATTCGGCGGCTGTGGATTTTATGGTCTGTATCTGGCTTCCAGGGATTCCTAGAAAGTCGCTATCCTCTACACCCGATCGCACATAGCGCAGGATT
>JAGRNC010000586.1 GCA_020440935.1 Leptospiraceae bacterium
AGGAAAAAATGCGGAAAGGGCGACCAGGCAAGAGCATACAGACTCGATAGGCGGTTCCATTGGGTGCGTTCGAAATGGATTGTCGATTAGAAAAACCGATCGGCCAATTTCCAGCTGATGGGTAGCAGAAGCACAATAATCGAAGTGGCGCTTACAGCGACGCCGATCATCCAGCGATGGGTTTTACGAAGTTCGGCGGATATCTTCAGAGTTTCGGAAGACAGATGCATAATTTGTCCTTCCATGATGTTGAACCGCTGGTCCATCTGATCGAACCGCCGTTCCATTCGGTCAAATCGGCTTTCCAGCCTCCGGACTGCTTCGCGTAGCTCGCGGCTGGATCGCTGCATTTTTGATTCTAGTGCTTCCATACGGTAAGTTTCCCGCGGCGAAATTTCGTCCATACTGGCAGAGGTTCGGCCGCGTTGAATCGTTTCTATGGTAGGGTCTGGATTCTACAGATGCAAGGAAAAAGTAGGTAACGTCGGGATGTGAGGGAGAGGCAGCTTGCTTGGGCGTCTGCGGGGGGGCGGGTTAAACTCGCTTGGTGGTTTTAAGTCGAACGGGCGCGAGTCTTCAGGGCCGTCTTAAACTCGCTCGCGGGCTTTAAGTTGAACGGGCGCGTCTTGGTGGGCGTGTTAATATCGCAGCCACGTTTTAAGACGAACCGGTCAATGGAAAGTCCCCGTCAAAGGTGGACGCGGCGGATTTAGACGAATCCGGGCCCCATTGGCCAGCCAAAGTTTTTAGAGGCAGCGAGAGTGGGCTTCTGGACCAACCGCTGCGGCAAGTTGAAGGCCATGGCCTTGCAGAATCAGGCAGCAGGAAGCGGACGGTGCGAATGTACTAATGTCGGGAGCCGTCCAGGAGCAAAGTCTGAACTTCCCCCTGGCCTATCAGGGAAGTAAAGGCTCGGTAATTGCCAGATTCTCGCCGCAATCGGCCAGCAGGAATGGCTGGACTAATGCGATTGATCCGAGCAAAATCCCTGACCTCGGCGACGGTGGAATGAATACTCAATTTGCAGCTACTCCATACTTCATCCGAGAAGAATGATTGCAACGCCCAGCGATCTGCCTCCCTTTCTGCGTCGCTATTGGCCGCGGCCTGAACGTCGTCGACGAATGGCTTTTCGGGGTGCTCGCGTAAATGCAACGCGACATGCGCCAGTTCATGAAACAGCACGAACCAGAAATTGTCCAGTCTGTCATAGCGAAGACTCATCACTATCACCGGCTCTTTTGGCGACAGCATAAAAGCCATTCCATCCAAATAGGTATTTGGCAGATGCGGCAAAAAGATCAGCCGAATGCCATTCTTTGCAAGGAATTCGCGCGCCAGGAGAGGGCCTTTGTCAAAGTAACTCGTCTTGGCAAGATCGCTTCGAAACCCGGTAGAAATAGCGTCGAATGAGAATTTACCGACAATCTTGGTTTGTCTGGCCAGTTGTGCTGCCCGCGCTTGATAGGCGATCAGGGCAAAGGGATCCGTCTGCATATTCTTTCCTTCCCCTTTTCGAAGGTATGCTGGATTGCGGATAATCGCCTCGATGTCCGGGAGGAGCTTGCGAAGCTCTTTTTGAAGGGCGGAACCATCGCTGGTGACTCTGCGCATGTGCGCAGGTAGCCATTCCCGCTTGATCATATCTTTAATCGGGAATCTGATCCAGTCTATTGAAGAGTCCGTATCCTTGTTTCGTATGCTATTGAGCGGCCGCGTTTCGCCCAACAGATGCTGTAGCGGGATATTCAATCCATCATGAAGCTTGCGGATCATCGCTTTACTCAAGCCGAGCTCACCGGACAGAACTCGCGATACTTTGGATTTGTCTCCGAGAAATGGCACCAAATCCTTTTGCTTCAGACCCTGCTGCTCCATTCGGAATCGGATCGCCGCAATAGGATCTGGCGGATCAATAGGGTACTCTTGCTCTTCGAATGTCTCGACCAGACTTGCAAGCTGGCTCAGCTCTCTCTCCTCCGATTGCGAAAGGACCTCTTTGTCCATTAACTCTTCGATCCGGGCCAGTGCTCTTTGATTTTGCTCTTCGGATTTGATTTCTTTTATTCTGGTCATAG
>JAGRNC010000587.1 GCA_020440935.1 Leptospiraceae bacterium
ATGATCGTAATCCCCATAAAAGTCCGGCAAATGGATCAGGCCGATTAATTCCTGGTTTCCCGTTTCAAGAAGCAGGGATTTTGCCAGATCTTCCTCCACAATGACCACATCGCGCCTCAATGCGATTTCATGGGAAGATCCATCCGGCTTTCTGATGACAAGGCGGACTTTTGAACCCGGCTTGCCCTGGATCAGTTGGACCACCTCGTCAGCCCTCATTCCGGTAACGTCGGTCCACTTTCCCCGGTCACCCTGTGCGACTTTTTCGATTCGGTCATTCACTTGCAGAATACCTTGCTTCCAGGCTGGCCCGCCGAAGATAATTTCATCCGCTACGATGGATCCGCCCTGGGTGGTCAGGGATACGCCGATACCCTCCAGTCTTTTGATCTGCGCTGCGTCGTCCGCTGGTTTTTCGGCGGGTTCCAGGTAGTCCGAATGGGGGTCGAAGACGTTGGTCAGCGCTCTGAGGTATTCGCTCAGGGTTTCGGTGCGCGTGTATGCTTCGTACCCGGAAAACAAATCATTGTACCGGTGGAGCACTTCATTGCGGGCTTCCTCTTCCAGTTGTGCGGTGCTTCTACCCCGGTATCCTTCCTCGTTATTTTCTTTTATGGTGATTTTTTCTGAAAGCCGGGTCAGGGTTTCCCATTTCAAATCCTGCCGCCAGTATTCTTTCAGCGCTTCATCATTCTTGGCATAGGGCCTTTTCTTTTGATCGGTGTCGTAGTCTTCGTTACGCGTAAAATCGAATGGTTTCGAGAGAAGCTCCAGGTAGTACTTTTTTGTTTTCCGCAGGGCTTTTCGTTCCAGTTTGATCACCTGATCGAGGAAAGCGAAGGATCCTTCATTGGCTTCATCATCCAATTGCCATTTGTACGTTTCCAGCACATCCAGATCTTCCTGGGTCAACCAGGATTTCGAGCCATGTATGCGGTTCAGATACAAGGTGTACAATTTTTCAGAGAACTGATCATCGATGTTCAGTGGTTTGATATGGAAGGTGCTCAGGCTCGACAGCAGCGACCGCATTAATACAGCTTCGCGCTGCGCATTCTTCTCACGAGCGTTAATAGCGGCGAAAAAGGTCACTGCGATCAATAGTGCAAGGGAAACTCCGATTTTCTTATTTAGCACTTCAACGGATTTGTTGTAAAAATTAATGAAGCCGGTCCAAAATTACGAGCCTGTTTTATCTTCATACTAATTTGTTAGGTTTCTATTGGATAACCAAATAGTTAGGATGAATCCAATCCACAACACCATTTTCCTGTTTCTACTTATTTCAAGTCTTTTCTTCGTAAAGGAAGTTCATACCAAACGCATTTTATGTTTTGGGGATTCCATAACAGCATATGGTGAATGGGTGGAGGAAGTAGGCAGCCTGGATTCTTTCAGCACGATCAATGCCGGGAGGGGTGGTCGCCGGGCTGTTCAGGCCAGGGCGGAACTGGCGCCTTACTTAACTCAATACCCGGATCTTGACCTCCTTTTATTCTTTTTGGGTGTCAATGACTTGCCGGCGAGGGACCCGCGGCCCGGGGATGTCAAGATCGCCGAGTGCGTGGACAGCATTTCTGCGGCCATTGATTTAGCATTGCATTACTTTAAGCCCAAAGACATCGTGCTCATCGCACCCTGCAATGTCAATCCCGCGTTGATGGATTCCATCAACCTGGCGAAAGGTTATGACATTACTCCCCCATTATTGGCCAGGATGGAGCAGCAATACCAGCTGCTGGCCGCAAAAAAAGGCATTTCCTTTCTAAGCCTGTATCCGGTGGTACATCCGGAGAACTATAAAGATGGGTTACATCCCAACCAAGCCGGTGACCGTGAAATTGGAGAAGCCATCAAAGCCTATCTGTTGTCGAGGTAGTTTATTCGAAGCCTTCCCGTTGTTTTGTGAAATGGCTGGGAATTTTAGGATTTCCGATGTGATGAGACTATTAGCAGTAACGCTAAAACCTGAGTTAAGTATGGGTCATCTGGTCAAAACCAAATACAGATAGGCCTACAGACCTTTATAACATTTTGATATACAGCTGTAGTTAGTAGCCCCGCCAGGAATCGAAC
>JAGRNC010000588.1 GCA_020440935.1 Leptospiraceae bacterium
GATGGAGCATCGAACCGATCATCGGCCATACCAGTATTCACTGGAGCAACTGGAAAGCGCCGCTACCCACGATGAGATATGGAATGCAGCACAGCGGGAATTAGTCCGGACGGGAAAGATCCATAATTACCTTAGAATGTTATGGGGCAAAAAGATACTGGAATGGAGTGCAGATCCCCGCACAGCCCTGGAAACTGCTCTTCATTTGAACAACAAATACTCAATCGATGGAAGGAATCCGAACTCTTATAGTGGAGTGTTCTGGATTTTCGGACGATTCGATCGGCCCTGGCAGGAGCGCCCGATCTTTGGAAAGATTCGCTACATGAGCTCGGAACAGACGCGAAAGAAAGTCAAACTCCGGGAGTATCTGGAGCGATTTGGTCCGGAGGAGCAAGGCAGACTCCTCTGAATCGGTCAGGGAGGCGAACGGCTATGGCAGTGCCAGTCTAGCCATTCGCCGCTCGAATCAGTGGAAATCTAACGTTTGTCTACGATTTCGATGCTATTGATCTTGGAGTTTCCGTTTCCAGCTTCGATAATCTTGTCCAGAATTTCGAATCCATCGGGTTCCAGTTGTCCAAAGAATGTATGCAATCCGTTGAGGTGCGGAGTATCCACTTGATTAATGAAGAACTGCGAACCATTGGTGTTGGGGCCAGAATTGGCCATACCCAGGGCTCCCTTATTTCCAGGAATAGAGGGCAGGTTGTTTTGATAACTATAGCCCGCCAGTTCCAGTACCTCTTCCACGCTCATGTCTGAAATCTTCTGGATTTCGCGCATAACTTCTTGCTTACGACGATCCAGCTCGGCTTGCGAAGTGATGCCCAGCTTTTCGAACGCCGCTGCCTGAATCTGCCGATCGTAGTAGCGAGCTTCGCCGGCCTTCATCTTGTCCAGGCCCAGCGCTGTGGCGCTAATTTCGTCTTCAAATTTGTAACCCGGGCCGCCGCGGCCGGTGCCTTCGGGATCTCCCGTCTGGGCCATGAATTGGGGTATAACCCGGTGAAAAATAATTCCGTCATAGAATCCGTCTTTGGAGAGCTTGACGAAGTTCTCTACGGTCTTGGGAGCCGCTTCCGGAAATAGCTCGGCGACCAGGTCGCCCTTATCTGTATGAATCACTGCGAACATTCCCTTTCTATCGGGAACCTTTGCCCCGCATTGGAGCAAAAAAGAAATGCAAATCGCGGAAAGTACCGCCGGTCGCCAGAGCGAAGAAATCATGAATAACCTCGTGGAGAATAGTCTCAGATAGCTTTGCTTGCGTTTCGCCCGTCCGGCCGGATTTGGAGCTCCAGGGAACTGGCCCAGGCAGTCAGCGCGGCAGGTTCGGCTATCTTGTTTCTACCATGACGCAGGCATCCATCAAATACTCAAACTCATTTTCCTCGAGATACTGTCGCACGTCCGGATTACCGGCGCCCGGTTGCACCCAGACCTTATTCAGTCCCAGCGCATGCGCCTCCTGAAGACTTTGCAAGGTTAGCTTGGGAGGAATTACGTATACTACCAATCCCAGTTCATGGTCTCTGGCTGCGCTGGAGAGATCAGGATAAGCTGTGATTTCGTTTACAGTCTTTGCGCGCGGATTTATGGGCACCACTTCGTAGCCTTTGGAGACCATATCGCGCAGAATGATGTTTCCAAACTTGGTGGAATCGTTCGTGGCCCCCACAATAGCCAGACGAGGACCCTCACGTAGATAGCTTACAAGATCCAGTTGCATAATTCCAAGCAAGGCATTCCATTGAGAATCGGCATTCAGGAAACTGTCGTTCTTTTTGATTGGCCCAGCACGTGGCGCCAGGAAACATACTCAAATGCAGGAACAATGGACCGAGATCTATGAAAAGCACGTCTGGCAGCCATTTACCCAGATGAAGTTAGCCCATGTGCCCTACAAGATCGACCGTGCGGAAGGAGTGTATCTTTACGAAGGCGATCGACCTATCGTCGATGCGGTAGGTTCCTGGTGGGTGAATCTGTTTGGCCATTGCAATGCGCGTATTAATGATGCGGTGATTGCACAATTGCAAACTCTGGAACATGCCATGTATGCGGGCATGACC
>JAGRNC010000058.1 GCA_020440935.1 Leptospiraceae bacterium
CCGCTGGTGGAAGCGCGAATAGAAAGAGAAAAGGAATCTGGTCGTGTGCCCTTTATGACCATGCAGCTTCCCCATGCCATTCTACGCTTAAAGCAGGGGGCGGGTCGATTGATTCGAAGCGAACGCGATCGAGGCATAATCGCCATTCTGGATCCGAGAATCCGCACCAGATCCTATGGCAAGACCATCCTGGATTCCCTGCCTCCGGCCCGCAGAGTACAAACCCGGCAACAGCTGGAAGGAGCTTACCGAGAACTATTTGCCTCCGGTTCTTCCTGAGCCCGGAATCTAAAAAAGCAATCCTGAATTCCTACCGATAGTAGGACTATGATTCGGCCATTCTTGCTACAGCGCACCCGTCGCAGTTCCATACTTCGAGGATACATTTTCTCCGCTCTTTTGATTCTAGGGATTGCCCTCGTTCCGGGGGCCACAAAGTTGTATTCGCTGGGACCGGAACCTGGTGTTCCGTTCTCCATTCGATCATTCCATTTTATTCAGCAAGTGGACGATTCCACTTATATTAATTGGACCGGAGGCTTTATCTATACTTCCATACAGGTGCCGCTCAAGCAGGTGAACAGCACTGATGCACCATCGGCCATGACTCCTGGCTCGCTTACCGAAGCGCGGGCCATGGCGCGGCAGGAAGCCCAGCGACTGGCCATGGGTCGATTGTTTCATGCGCTCAAATCTTTTCCTGTTGAATCCAACAAGACAGTGGCCGATCTGCTTCGCGAGAATGAAAGGTTTCGCATGGAATTGGGGAACCTGCAAGATCGAGTACGAGTGAAATCCCGTCGAACCGGGGAAGGCTATGTTGCCCTCGAGCTCGGATTGTATTTGTACGGGCGAAATGGTCTTTTGGGAATTCTGCCCGATCGATCCGGCGAAGAAATTCCTTCCGTGTCCCCGTTTGGGCCGGAAGATGAGATAACCGGAATCATTGTAGTCATCGACCCGGAACTTCCTTTCAAACCGGTGCTCCGTCCATCTGTATATATGAGTAACGGACGCCGAATTTATGGCCCCGGAACTCTTCTACCTGGACTGAGTCGGCCTCCGGTGCTCTATTTCAAGAGCATCGAGGATGCCCGGAATCGAGGGAATGCGGGGCTTCGGCCGGCCATCGTTTATGCCACAGAAATCATGAATACTGGAGATGCGGTGATTGACTCCTCGGACGCTCGCCGAATTCTGGGAAGCCGCACCGGCCGCCAGGCATTGCGACAATCAAAAGTGATCTTTGTAATGCCATGAGGCGAGAGCGAATTCAGGAACTTATCAGTCAATTCTCGAGGAAGCCTATCATAGTGCTCGGTGATTTCATGATCGACGAGTACATCTTCGGCCAGGTAGAACGAATCTCTCCGGAAGCGCCGGTGCCCGTCGTAGAACAGCGAAGAGTGCAACGAATTCCCGGCGGGGCGGGCAATGTGGTCTGCAATCTGCGTGCCCTTGGCGTTCCGGTGATTGCAGCCGGCATCTGCGGCAAGGATGACCGGGGGCAAGAGCTGTTTGACGATTTGGTGGGTCTGGGAGTTAACAAAGAATCTGTGTTGTTTGAAGCCCTGGACCGGCCCACCACGCGAAAAACTAGAATCTTTGCTGCCAATCAGCAGGTTTGTCGCCTGGACCTGGAGGATCGGAGCCCCATCGATACAGACACTGTGACGCGGATCATGGAGCGACTCCAGCAGCCGCTAAAGGAAAGCGCCGCGGTCATCCTCTCTGATTACGATAAGGGAGTCATTGTACCCCACCTCATTCAGCAAATAGTGGCCTCGGCCCAATCCACGCAAACCTATGTCTCGGTGGATCCGCAGGTAACGCATTTTAGCCAGTACAACTTTGTCGACATTCTCACTCCCAATCACCTGGAAGCGGGCAGATTCTTACAGCGCGAGCTAAAAACCGATGATGCCGTGGAGCAGGGTGGCCGGGAAATTCTGGAACGATTGCAGTGCAAAAGCCTGTTGATTACCCGGGGGGAGAAGGGCATGACTCTCATCGAACCCCATCAAACACGTCATTTTCCAACAGTGGCCACGGAAGTTTTCGATGTTACCGGAGCGGGCGATACTGTTATTTCTGTGTTTACTCTGGTCATGGCTTGCGGTGGCACTCTGGAAGAAGCGGTGCATTTGAGTAACTTTGCCGCCGGTATAGTAATCCGGCGTATTGGCGCGGCTACAGTGGAGCCAAGCGAATTGCTTCTTGCAAGCCAGTAGCAGTAAAATACGATCCCGGAACATTGCGAGGCTTCAAATGCATTCGCGAATAACCTGGTATTGGTAACGAAATAATATGAGCCAATCGCATATACAGCAAATGGAATCCAGGTTGTATTCGGACAGAATCGAACTACGGCGTTCCATTGAAGTACGCCAGAAAGCCGGCCAGACCATTGTATTTACCAACGGATGCTTTGATATACTCCACCGAGGCCACGTAGAATACCTGTGTCGCGCCCGCGACCTGGGAGATGCGCTCATCGTCGGAGTCAATTCGGACGAATCGGTCCGGGGACTGAAGGGAGACGGGCGCCCCGTCCAACCCCTGGAAGATCGGATGCGTATTCTTGCCAGCTTGATCAGCGTAGACTATGTCATCGGTTTTTCCGAATCGACACCCGAAGCTTTGCTATCTGTGCTGCAGCCCGATGTACATACGAAGGGCGGCGACTATGATGTGCAGGCGCTTCCGGAAGCAAAAGTTGTGCAGGCTTACGGCGGACGAATCGAGTTGATCCAATTTCTAGATGGCCGTTCCAGCTCCGGAATCATTCGAAAAAGCCAGTCGCTATAGGCAACTGCGTTGAGATCGCGCCCCCGAATGAGGCAAGACCGTTGCAGGGAATAATCAGCCGGTTTTGTAGGCTAAACCCACACTTCCAAGAACTGCGCCAGATCATCAATCATGCTCCTGGCTTCTTTTATAGTACCCGCCAGACTGATTGATCCATGGATGAGAGAATCGTAGTTCTTAATGTTTACTTCGCCGCCCGCTTCCTGGATCAGCGCGCCAAATCTGCGACCTTGATCGCGTAAAGGATCAAAGCCACAGAGCTGAATGAGAGTCGGCGGAAGCGCCTTGAGCGCCGATCGCGAGGCCTTCACGGGGCTTAACATTGGGTCATCAAAATTTGTACCGGTTTGAAAAGAGTGTCTGCGAAAATAATCCAGCATAGCCCCTGTCAATCCGTAGCCGCTGGCCAGTTCGATCATGGAAGAATCAGCGATAGCGGAGTCTCCCAGGTCAACCCAGGGATAAATCAATGCCTGAAATTCCGGGGATCTTATTCGCTTCTTTTTGGCCATTAAGGAAACATGAATGGCAAGATTACCCCCGGCGCTATCTCCGCCCACTCCCATACTGCCCGGGTTCAACCCCAATTCATTTCCATGTTTCTGGAACCACTGGTAAGCGGCCCATGCATCTTCGGCGCCGGCCGGATAAGGGCTTTCCGGGGCCAGGCGATAATCCACAGAAACGATGGAGAGTCCGGATCTAGCCGCCACTGAGCGAAGCATGGCATCGTTGGAATTCAGATCGCCAATGACAAAGCCGCCTCCATGAAAATAGATCATAGCGCTTCGCATTCGATTATCGCGCAGGGCCGAATACAATCGCACGGGAATGCGATGCCCCTGGAGACCAGGTATGGAGAAATTTTCAACGCGAGCAAGCGGTTCTGCAGGCAGGTCAAAGAACCCTGTTAATCGTGCCAGTTCCGATCGCGCACGCGGGGGTTCCAGATCCTCGGTGGCTTTGTGAATACGGGCCAGGAGCAACCCCATCTGGATAGCTGGATTCAAAGCCGCGCCCTCATCATTCTTTTTCGTACCTCCGGACAGGACACGAAGCAAAGATCCGGGCAGAGAAAGCACAGACCGACCGGTCGCGCCTTCCAATGAATCAAACCATTTCGGCATGGTCTATGTATGGACAAATTGGGCCTCCACGCAAGCAATTCTCAGTCATTTACAATGCGGCATTCGAAAGAATGAGTGGACGCGAGGATAGAGAGTGGCACCTTTTTATACAATGCAGTCGCCCAGAGAATTCGATTTCATAATCATTGGCAGCGGATTTGGAGGCAGCGTTTCCGCTCTGCGCCTTGCGCAAAAAGGCTATTCGGTTGCTGTGCTGGAATCCGGGAAGCGATGGAAGGCCAGCGAATTTCCGGAAACAAACTGGAATCTGAGAAAGTATCTCTGGATGCCGAAGCTTGGCTTCTATGGAATTCAACGCATCAATATACTCAATAATTTTCTCCTGGTAAGCGGAGCCGGGGTGGGCGGCGGAAGTCTGGTTTATGCAAACACTCTGTACGTTCCGCCCGATCATGTTCTAAAGCGACCCACGTTTGCGAAGATGGGAGGTCCGGCAGGTCTTCGACCCTACTACGAAGTGGCCAGCTTTATGCTCGGAGTCACCCAGAATCCTACGCTTTTTGAACCGGATCGGGTGCTTGCCGATGTAGCGCGCGATCTGGGCAAGGAGAATACCTTTCGTCCCACCGAGGTTGCGGTGTACTTTGGCGATGGACCGGGTAAAAAGAAGGCAGATCCGTTCTTTGGAGGAGAGGGACCGGATCGAGTGGGCTGCAATTACTGTGGTGGATGCATGGTAGGCTGCCGCTTCGATTCAAAGAATACTCTGGATAAGAACTATCTCTATCTGGCCGGACAATTGGGCGTAGAAATAATCCCGGAAACCAAGGCCACATCGCTTAAGCCTCTCAATGAAGAGGGGCATCCCGATGCCTCGGCCGACGGTTCCTTCGGTTACCTGGTGGAAACTCGTTCGACCACAGGTCTTTGGACGCGACGATCCATTCTGAAGGGCCGGTCGGTGATACTCAGCGCAGGTGTAATGGGCTCCACGGCGCTGTTGCAAGAAATGAAGAAAAGAAAATGGCTTCCTCGTTTGAGCGATCGGCTGGGTGCGCGGGTACGAACCAATAGCGAGACTGTACTTGTGGCCACACGCTACGGAAAAAAGGACGGGAAGTCCGTAGATTATTCCAGGGGCATCGCCATTACATCGAGCATTCACGTTGATGAGCATACCCATGTGGAGCCGGTGCGGTATCCCGCGGGGGCCGATTTCTTCGGGCTTCTGGCCAGTCCCATGACCTCCGACAGCGGACGGATCCCTCGACCATTACGTTATCTGGCCACGCTGATTCGACATCCCATTTACTTCTTCCAGGCATCCAATCCGTTCGGATTCGCCAAGAAATCGGTAATCCTTCTGGTTATGCAGACTCTGGATAACAGCGTCCGATTGGTACGGAAACGGCGACTGGCCTGGCCATTTGTACGTTCCACCACATCCGAGCTGGAACCAGGATCGCAGCGCACTCCGGCGACAATACCTGCGGGCAATGACGTTACTCGCCGGGTGGCACAGAAGATTGGAGGGATTCCGCGCAGTTCCTTGAATGAAGTACTTCTAAACGCTCCGGTGACGGGCCACATCATGGGCGGATGCATCATGGGCGAAAGCGCCGATGAATCGGTCATCGATATGCAAAATCGAGTTTATCCTTACTCCAATCTGAGAGTCGTGGATGGCTCCATGATTACGGAAAACCTTGGAGTGAACCCCAGCCTGACCATTACTGCTCTGGCGGAACGGGCCATGGCCTACATTCCGCCCAAAGATCATTTCCGGGCCTTTGGATTCGAGAAACGAAAAGGATTCATTTCATTGCTTTCCGGCGGATCAGGCGGAAACAAGACCGGCACCAGGGGCAAAACCGGTTCCAGCGCTAAAGCAAAGAGGTCCGCAGAAAAACCGATAAGCAAGAAAACAAAACAAAAGGCCAGGAGTTCCCGGCCCTGATAAAGCGAATTACGCGCAAAACGGATCTGTGCTCAGCGATTCTTCCAGTGCCGCTGGGCACGGGCCACCCGCAGGTGGCCAGGCGATCGGTGCCGATGCATCGAGGTTAACGACCGGCCACCGCGCGGCGCGAAGTCTTCGCAGAGCCTCTGCCTGCAGGTTTACGCCTGGAGGGAGCGCTGGCCTTTCCTTTACCATTTCTCTTTGCTGCCGCGCCCTTTGCAGGTTGGTCCGCATGCAGATAGGCTCTCGGTTGAATAGGCAGAGGATTGTCGCGTTCATTCGAGCGACGAATACCGCGTTTTAGTTCACGCTCAAGCTCGGCCAGAAATAGTTCAAAGTCCACCTGCATTGTATGCCGGGCCGAAGTTAAATAGCGCTTCTTCATATCCTTCTGCTCGGCTTCCATGTAATGATGCATTTCTTTTTCGCTGGGCAGGGCGTACTTTCCTGTAAGCAGCTGCGCATACCATTTGCTTTGCGCCTCGGAGAGCGGCATCACCGGACCCAAGGGTTGCAGCAACCCTACGAAGAAAACATTAGGGCGACCTGGTTGTAGCGCGCGATGAAAGAGCGGCAGGTAATTGTCCGGCGCAGAGATAAAACTTTCATCAAAGAAAGGAAACGACACATTGTAACCGGTGCACCAGATTATGGCATCGATGGCTTCACTGCTTCCATCTTCAAAGTATACCTTTTTCGCATCGAACCGTTCGATACCGGGGCGATAATGCAGATCGCCGCTTCCCAGACGCCCCAGAATCTCATTGGAGATAGTGGGGTGCGCCTGACCTATGCCAAAATCTGGCTGGGGCAGCCCGTAATCGGACATCTTTCCCACTGCCAGTCGAAAGATTATGGATGCCATGAATTCCTTAAACCAGAAAGGCACCCAGAGTGGAAATGCTTCGGTGAGCTTATCGAATGGCTTTCCAAACAAGTACTTTGGAAATACATACGCGCCCCGGCGACCGGATAGAAACACCTTCTTCGCAATTCCTGGTCTCGAGATCTCTGTAGCGATATCCATGGCGCTGTTTCCCATGCCCACCACCAGCACATTCTTGTCCGTCAAATTATGGGGATGCGCCTCATCGACATATCGGTGGGCATGAAACTGAATCCCTTTGAATTTATCCTGCCCCGGATAGGGCTCGGGCCATCGTTCGGACCAATGGTGACCATTGGCCACCATTACCGCATCATAGTAGCGCACACTTCCATCATCTAGAGTAATGCGCAAAGTTCCATCTTCCACCGGCTCTACACGCTTCACGCCCAGGTTAAAATGCATGTGGCGATACAAATCGAATCGTTTGGCATAGTCCTGGAAATAATCATAAATCAGTGCATGCGACGGATAGTCGGGATAATGGTCTGGCATGGGATAATCGCGGTACTCCATGCGATCGCGATGCGTATTAATATGAAGAGATTTATAGATTCGACTCATTCCGTTGTCATTGCCGAATCGCCAGAGCCCCCCAATGTCCGAGCCTTTCTCAAAACAGTCGAATGGTATTCCCTGATCCTTCAATGCCTTGGATGCCGCCATTCCGCTGCATCCTGCGCCGATGACGCAGACTCTTGGCAAGTAGACTGGATGTGTCTTCATAGTTCCCCCGTTCTTGTTCTTCGCATTTTCTTTCACTCTGCCGCTCAGGCAGAATTCGCCAGGTAGCCTTGTATCTTTCGTTTGAGTTTTGCTACGATTCCAGCGTATGGCCGAGAAGAACGAATTTTCCGGGAGCTGTCAAGAAAAAGTGACACATGCGTCAACTTTTTGCTTGATCTGCAATCCCTCCAGGAAAGGCTCCTGCCATGGGCGTACGGGAACAGCAGAAAGCCACCAACCGTCAGTCCATTGCACAAGCGGCCCTGGAGACGTTTATCGAGATCGGTTATGAGGCATGCACGATCCGCGATATAGTACGATACAGCGGTTTATCGCCGGGCACCTTCTACAATTATTTCGAAAGCAAAGAAGACGTGCTGGATTTCATTCTCCAGGATCTGGCTATTCGAGTGCGCCAGACGGTCCGGAGAGAAAGAGCCCGCGCTACTTCGGGCCGGGATTTCATCTATCAGGGATTCTTTGCCTTCCTGGAAGAAGTGGGTCGAGAGCCGGCCATTCTTCGGATGCTTTCACGAAATCAAACGGTTTTTAGGAATCTGGTATTTGGAAATGCCGGCGCGCTCCCGCCTACGGCAGATTCTGTGGTCGCCCTCGGGGGAATTGATTCCTCCGAGCAGAAGGATACCCGGGCAGCCACCACGGTTCAGGGGATTTTCGAAGACCTGGGAGAAGACTTGAATCGAGCCGTGGAAACGGGCCATTTGCCTACCATGCCGGCAACTCTCGTTAGCATGGCCATGGTAGGAGCTGGATTCGAAGTGCTGGTTCGAATGAGTTTGGATTCTTCCCTCACCGCGGACGGAGCCGCCCGTTTCCTCACGGATCTGTTTCTTGGCGGATTACCTGGTCTGGACGGGCGGGGGTATCACAGCCAGGAATAAGCCGGATTGGCGGTTATTCCTTTCGAAATGCTTTCGTCTGGTTTTTTGGAAAAATCGTTTCGTACCTACCGAAGCCGGGGGAAATGGCTTTCATGTCCGCTCGTTTCATCTTCATCACCGGTGGCGTTTGCTCCTCGCTTGGAAAGGGGGTTACCGTAGCTGCCCTGGGATGCTTGCTCGAAAATCGAGGCTACCGTGTTTCGCTACAGAAGATGGACCCGTACATTAACATTGATCCTGGGACGATGAGCCCGTATCAGCATGGCGAAGTGTACGTAACCGATGATGGGGCAGAAACCGATCTGGACCTGGGCTATTACGAAAGATTCACCAGCACCAGCCTGAGTCGCGCCCATTCCGTGTCCACTGGACAGATCTACAATGCAGTCATTCAGCGGGAACGTCGGGGCGATTATCTGGGCCGCACTGTTCAGGTCATCCCGCACATTACCAATGAAATCAAAAACCGAATGATGGAGCTTACCCGCAACGACGATGTGGATTTTGCTATCGTGGAAATTGGCGGAACGGTGGGCGATATTGAATCGGTGCCCTTTCTGGAAGCCATTCGACAAATGCGTCGAGAAAGGGGCCGCGAAGGAGTTTGCTTTATTCACCTCACTCTCGTGCCCACAATCACGGTAGCTGGAGAGGCAAAGACCAAGCCGACTCAGCACAGCGTAAAAGAACTGCTAACATTTGGGATTCAACCCGATCTGTTGGTTTGCCGCGTGGCGCAGCCGCTGAGCGTCGATCTAAAAGACAAACTCGGATTATTTTGCAACGTAAAAGAAGAGAACATCATTTCTGCATCGGACATTAAAGGTAGCATCTACGAAATTCCAGAGATGTACAGAAATGAAAAACTGGACATTCGCGTACTGGATCATTTTGGCATAGAACCCAAGCGATTGAACTTCAAGAAATGGCAGGACATTCTGGAAGTTACGCGCACCCCCAAAAAGACCGTACGAATCGCTATCTGTGGAAAGTACATTGCCTTGCAAGATGCCTACCGGTCGGTGTACGAAGGACTGATGCATGGCGGAATTGCAAACCATGTTCAGGTCGAATTTGTAAGCGTCGATCCGGAAGAACTGGAAAAGGATACAAGCTCAGCGGAGGCATTCAAAGGAGTGCATGGAATCCTGGTTCCCGGAGGTTTTGGCAACCGGGGTATCGAAGGAAAACTGAAGGCCATTCACTACGCTCGAACCAAGAAGATCCCCTTCTTTGGAATCTGCCTGGGGATGCAATGCGCAGTCATTGAATTCGCGCGCAATGAATTGGCGCTGAAAGATGCAAACAGCACGGAGTTTGATCCCAAATCCGAAGATCCTGTCATTTCCCTCCTGGAAGAACAAATGGGCCTGGAACAAAAAGGTGGCACCATGCGACTGGGCGCCTATCCATGCGTCATCGAAGAAGGAACGCTGGCGCACAAGGAATATGGAGACACCAAGATTCGTGAAAGGCATCGGCATCGATTTGAGTTCACATTGAAATACCGCGAACAATTCGAAAAAGCAGGACTGACCTTTTCAGGTACAAGCCCCGATGGCCAGCTCATCGAAATCGTGGAAATCAAATCGCACCCCTGGTTTCTGGGATGCCAGTTCCATCCTGAATTCCAGACTCGGCCCATCACTCCGCACCCATTGTTCGCGGGATTTGTCCGGGCCGCCTCTAAATTGTCCAAATAATTCGGGCAAAGGGCGGCGGGGCTACGGGGCCAAAAAAGGGTCGCCTCAAGGCCAGGCGTGCTTAGTCTGACGGTATGCAGGCGAGCAAACGACCTTTCTTGAACGGCGCGCAAATCGGCGGTCAGGAGCCATTCTTTTTGATTGCAGGTCCCTGCGTCATAGAAAGCAGAGACCTTCTAAGTCGAGTTTGCGAGACCATGGTGGACATTACCACTCGCCTGGGCATTCCCTATGTATTTAAATCCAGCTTCGATAAAGCAAATCGTAGCTCGGCGGATAGTAAGCGTGGTCCGGGCCTCGACGAAGGCCTGAAGGATCTACAATATATTAAAGAATCCTTTGGCGTTCCGGTGCTTACTGATGTCCACGAAGTGAGCCACGTCGGCCCGGTATCCCAGGTTGTGGACATCCTGCAAATCCCTGCATTCCTTTGCCGGCAAACGGATCTGGTGTTCGCATGCGCCGACACGGGCCGATGGGTAAACGTGAAAAAGGGGCAATTCATGGCCCCGGGAGATGCAAAGTCAATCACCGAAAAGATTCAATCCAGAGGCTCAGAAAAGTACTTAATAACGGAACGCGGGGTTACCTTTGGTTATAACAACCTGGTATTCGACCCCAGGTCTCCCGAAATCATGCATCAAAGCGATATTCCCGTAGTGTTCGATGGAACCCATTCCACACAGATGCCAGGCGGCGGGAAGCAAAGCGGCGGAGATCG
>JAGRNC010000589.1 GCA_020440935.1 Leptospiraceae bacterium
GAAAGTTGCTCGGTCTGCGGATCCAGAACCACGCCTTCGCCAGCGCCGGCCTGGAAGGTGTACACATCCCCGCCATCAACGATGACTTTAATGATGGCTACAGGGCGTTCCGGGCGAGTTCGATCGATGGCATCGAGGCACATCTTAACGTTTGCATTTCCCTGCTTGAATGTAAGTGCATTGTCGCGAGTCAGTGTTTCCAGCCCGGCGGTGACGCCCTCGGCCGGAAGCAGTATGTCCTGCAGGTTTCGGCCGCTACAGGCCACTTCTTCGGCGCTACCTTTGAAATCGGGCAGCGAAACGATACCGGATGCGAACAATGCAATGATTCCCAGAATCACGGCGATGGCGCCGCCAGCCACCAGATACTGTTTGTCGGGCATGCGAAAACTGACGGGACTGGTAGCTCGGGTCAGCTCTTCTACGGGGGATTGGCTCTGATCGATTTGAATTCCACGATACAGATTCAAAATGTGATCGCTATCCAGATTCAAATAATCCGCATAGCTTCGCAAGAATCCGGTAGCATAGGTTTCGCCTGGAAACTGGGAGTAATCCTCGGCCTCCAGCGCTTCAATATATTTGGGAGTCATGTTCGTCTCCCTCGCGACGTCGCGCACAGATAATTTGCGACTTTCACGGGACTCTTTGAGAATAGCTCCCACTCTCTTAGCTAATACCATTGTTTCTTACTCCCGAAAGGGTTTGCGATTGGATTGCGACGAATCATTCGACCAGCGGATTGTTGACCACTTGATCGTTGTCGTCGGGTTGAAACTGAAACACTTTCCCTTCCAGTTGCACGTCAGTTCGAATATTTGTTAATGTGATCGTAGTAGTATCGCCGTTTCCATCGGTGGCTTCCGCTTTGTACACGAGAAACTTGTCTTTGTCGACGTACAGCACAATGTGCTCGAAGCCTCCCACTTTTTCCCGCTGATCCAGATCCAGGATGTAGCAGTTCTTACCATCGACTTCGCGCGGCTGATTCTCATTGTCGAATTTGTAATGATAGCGGGAAAAGAGCCGTTTTAGTCCGGGGCCTGGAGCTACGGAGAAAATATCGCGATCATCGTCCTTGGGCTTCAGCGTTAGATCCTGCTTTCCCACGGCATTGAGCCGCGCAATCTTGATCCAGAGGGTTTTTCCATCGGAGACGATGCGGTTTCCCGCCGGATTATTGAAATCAAAGCTCAATTTGGCCGGGGACTGGTAATAAGCGGTGCCGGTCATGGTTCGACCGCCCTTTCCTCGGATGGTAAAACTGGCCTGGTAGTTTTCGATTTTCTCGTAGTGGTCCATCAGTTTCCGGGCCACTTCGGCATGGGAAAGCCGGTCATACGGCTCGGCCCCCAGAGCTACCACAATTAATAGGTACAACGGGGCCAGTTTAGCAAATCGTCTCACACTATCCCGTTCCTCCAGTTACACCGGAGGGTCAAGGTCTTTTCAGTCGCGTTTCAGGATCTCGCGCGGTCGGTTGCCAATAGCAGGCCCCAGATACCCCATTTGCTCTAGATTTTCGATCAAATTGGCCGCCCGGTTATATCCAATGCGCAGCCGGCGCTGGACGTAGGACGTGGAGGTTTTTCCGCTCTCCAGAATGACCTTCCAGGCCTCCGATAGAAGCTCGGAATCCACATCCTCCATGGAACCTTCCGATTCCATGTCCTCGCCGGGTAATTCCACGAATTGCGGAGAACCGAATTTTCGGGCCTCACGAACAATGTCTTCGATTTCTTCTTCGGAAACCATGGGCGATTGAATCCGCACCGGGCCCGCCGCGCTGGGGCTCTTGTATAGCATGTCGCCGCGGCCCAGGAGACTTTCGGCGCCGTTGGAATCCAGAATTACCCGGGAGTCGGTTTTCTGGGCCACCTGGAATGCAATCCGCGCGGGGCAGTTTGCCTTGATCAGGGCCGTAATTACATCTACCGACGGTCGCTGCGTGGCCATGATCAGATGAATGCCTACAGCGCGAGCCTTCTGCGTAAGCCGGATTATGGAATCTTCTACGTCTTTGGCAGAAACCATCATCAGATCCGAAAGTTCGTCGATCAGGACCACCACATAG
>JAGRNC010000590.1 GCA_020440935.1 Leptospiraceae bacterium
GGTTATCCTTCCTCTGGCCCTGGCCGCTATCGGAATCGTTGTTTCTATCATTGGAACATTCTTTGTTCATGTAAAAGAAGGCGGTAACCCGCAGGCAGCTCTGAACCGCGGCGAACTCATCGCTGCAGCATTGATGCTCGTAGGCGCCTGGTTTGCCATTGATTACATGCTTCCGTCCAAATGGGAAGCCACCGGTATTCTTACGGGCGTACCTCAGACTTTTACGAGCGTTGGAGTATTCATTGCTACCATCGTGGGTCTGGTTGCTGGTCTGGCTGTAGGTTTCATCACCGAACATTACACAGGCACTGGTAAGAAACCTGTAATCGCCATCGTAAAGCAATCCACCACTGGATCGGCTACAAACATCATCGCCGGTCTGGGCGTTGGTATGCAATCCACAGCTCTGCCAATCATCATCATTGCTGCTGGTATCTTTCTGGCTTACTACTTCGCCGGACTGTACGGAATCGCCATCGCTGCTCTGGGTATGCTGGCCAATACCGGCATTCAGCTGGCAGTAGATGCTTACGGTCCTATCTCTGACAATGCTGGCGGTATTGCCGAAATGTCCGAACTTCCCAAAGAAGTGCGGGAAAGAACCGACAAACTGGATGCTGTGGGAAACACTACTGCGGCCATTGGTAAAGGTTTTGCCATTGCTTCGGCTGCGCTAACTGCTCTGGCGCTGTTTTCAGCTTTCATGAGCCAGGCGGGCATCAAGAGTATCGACGTGGCCAACCCCAAAGTTATGGCCGGTCTATTTGTAGGCGGTATGCTTCCTTTCCTCTTCTCGGCGCTGGCCATGGGAGCGGTAGGTCGCGCAGCAATGGATATGATTGCGGAAGTGCGTCGCCAGTTTCATAGCATCCCGGAATTAAAAGAAGCGCTGGCTATCATGAAGAAGTACGATAACGACTTCGAAAAGATTACCGAAAAAGACCGTGCCATCTTCGATGCAGCGGATGGAAAAGCCGAATACGCAAAATGCGTGGAGATTTCCACCAATGCTGCCATTCGCGAAATGATCGCTCCGGGTCTGCTGGCAGTAATCACTCCTGTGGCTATTGGATTCGTTTTCGGAGCCGAGACTCTGGGCGGACTTCTGGCTGGCGTTACCGTTGCCGGCGTTCTAATGGCGATCTTTCAGTCCAATGCTGGTGGCGCCTGGGACAATGCGAAAAAGATGTTCGAGGGCGGCGTGGATATCGACGGAACTACCTACAAGAAAGGCTCCGAGCCGCACAAAGCTGCGGTTGTGGGCGATACAGTGGGAGATCCTCTGAAAGATACTTCCGGACCTTCCATCAACATCCTTATCAAACTGATGAGCGTTGTTGCGCTGGTAATTGCTCCGCTGCTGAAAGCATACGGAGCGCTGATCAATCTCTAAGATCAAATCGATCTACAGAGTTTGGTACAATACCTGTTTGGCTACGTCGGCGCATCCGGCGTAGCGCTCAATCCAGAAGCCCGCAGCAATGCGGGCTTTTTTGTTTTACGCCAACGTTAGCCCAGACAATCCCCTACAAAGGGACCGATTCCACCGGTCCAATGGAGCATACGATGGACGAAGCAGAAGTACGATCCCTGGCCGCCCAACTGGGCCATCCAGTGGGAGAAGAAGGTCTTAAAGTGGCCGAAGCTATGGACCGCACCAATCGGAATATGATTCGTACCGCAATTCGGGCGCTATTACCGCTGGAAGGAAAAACCATTCTGGAGATTGGTCATGGCAGCGGAGCCCATATTGACGAGATGATCCAGGAACATACTCCGGCCGCCTACACCGGCCTGGAAGTATCTCAAACAATGCATGACCAGGCGCGCAAGTTAAACGCCATCCGGGCCTCGCAAACCAACTTTCTCTTTTATGACGGTACCAGACTTCCCGTTTCCGATGCATCCGTTGATCGCGTGCTTACGGTAAATAGCATCTACTTCTGGAAGGAACCGGGAAAGTTGCTCGGGGAAATTGCCCGCGTTCTAAAGCCAGATGGCATCCTATCCATCGGTATTGGGGAGAAGCAATTCATGCAGACTTTGCCGGTAGTCCAATATGGCTTCACTACCT
>JAGRNC010000591.1 GCA_020440935.1 Leptospiraceae bacterium
GGCCTATTCCGATGCCGGCTGTCCTTTACCCCGGTTGATTCACCTCTCGGAGCGAGTGCGCGAGTTGCGCCCCAATAGTCTGCGCTTTAAGGGCGATTGGAATTTTATGAAGACAATCGTTGTTCCGGGCATGGAGATTACCCTGGAGCAGATTCATCAATTTGAGAATCAAATACCATTTCATATGACACCCTACATGGGCTTTACCGAAGAATTCGAACGATCCTACGGACAGGCATTTCGGATCGTTCCACGAAAGTCCTTCTTCCAATATTTCCCCGAGTTTGAAGATGATACATTTAGCCGCTACTGAGATCCCACGGTCCTTCTTCTGGAAAGGAGACCATTTGCTGCTCCTAGATCAGACCAGGCTGCCATTACATCAAGAATGGCTTCGCCTTACCGATCTAGAGAGCGTTTGCGAGGCCATACGATCGCTAAAGGTTCGTGGCGCTCCGGCCATCGGGGTGGCGGCGGCCTACGGGGCTGTTCTCGAGATGCGACGACGGGTAATCGATCGAACGAGCATGGTCGGATCCGGCAACGCTGCTCATCAGACTAGCAGTGAAAGAATGGAGGCCGCGGAGTTTTTGCGCGAGTTTTCTTCAATTACAGCTGATCTTCGCGCCACGAGACCGACAGCTGTAAACCTATTCCATTGCCTGGAACGCATGGATCAGGCCGCTTCCCAGATTTGCCAGGAGTCGAATTTCGAAGCAGCCAGCGTCTGCGAAGCTCTGGAGAAGGAAGCCATTTCGATCCATGAAGAAGACGAGCAACTGTGCGCTCGAATGGGAGAACTGGGAAGTGAGCTTATTCCGGATAAGGCCGGAATTCTGACGCATTGCAATGCCGGAGCGATGGCCACCGGCGGTATTGGAACAGCGCTGGGTGCCATTTATACGGCGCATCTCTCCGGAAAAAAGGTCCACGTATTTGCTGATGAAACGCGGCCGCTTTTGCAGGGATCGAGAATCACATCCTGGGAATTGCAGAAAGCAGGTATTCCGGTGCATTTGATTACCGATAGCATGGCCGCCACAGTCCTGGCCGATGGGCGGGCCGATCTGGTGATCGTCGGCGCCGATCGGATAGCTTCTAATGGAGATACAGCGAATAAGATTGGCACCCTGGGATTGGCCATACTGGCAAAGCACTTTGGCGTTCCATTCTACGTTGTCGCTCCGAGCACAACTCTGGATGTATCTCTGGACGATGGAATGGGCATCCCAATCGAACAGCGAAATGCCGATGAAGTGCGTCAATTTCTGGGACATGCCAGCGCGCCAACTGACATCGATGTATTTAACCCTGCCTTTGACGTGACGCCCGGAAATCTAATCGCTGCCATCGTGACCGAAACCGGAATTCATAGACCTCCGTACGACTTTCGCAGTCTTTCCAGAGGCTAGAGGTAATCTACATTGCGGCAATGCCAGGCCCCGCGTAAGATCGGCCAAAGCGCGCAAGGTGCTCTGACTTATTGCAAAAAAGCGCGCGCGATCGCTGGGCGCAGATCCGCAAAATCCATTGGCCTTTGGGGTTTGATTTTTCGTCTGCTCTATTTCTGGTTTATCTGCGATAATAGGAAGTCTCGATTATTTCGTGTGGGATCGGTCCATACCATTTGAAGCAGCGATTGCAGTTTTTCCCCCACTGCCTTACCATTTATTCCGGCCTCCAGCAAGTCCTTCCCGTTGACCGCCAGGTCTTTAATCAGATAAGGATCGGCGCGCAGATCTAGAAGCTCCTTCAAAAGTTCCGCCGACAGCCAGAATTCGGTGCAGTATTCCAGAATTAAACTCCAGGACTGTAAGAATGGCTCCATTCTATGATCCAGAACTCGATTGAGCTCAAATAATAGCTTTCGCATGGCAAATTTGCCATCTGCGGCAGATAGGTGGGTCGTGGAGTTGAGTTTTTCCAGTAGAAGTTGGCATGCTGTGGCACACTGAAGGGAATGATTCGGAAACTTCCATCGGCGCAGCACTGCAAGTATGGTATTTAGATCCGGGGATGCTTGTAGGACCCTCCGGTCCTCAGCAAAATTGCCGGCGGAGAACTGACAAAG
>JAGRNC010000592.1 GCA_020440935.1 Leptospiraceae bacterium
GATTGTAATTCCGGGAGGAAACCTGGGAAATGTAAGCGCACTGGCGCAGGGCATTCGATTGCTCAAAGAAATGGGACTGGTGGAAAAGACTCCCTCCATCTGCGTTGCACAGTCCGAAAAAGCGAACCCGCTTTATCTTAGCTATGTGAAGGGGCTCCAGGAACTGCAAAAGGTGCAGGCCGGAAAAACACTGGCAAGCGCCATCCAAATAGGTAATCCCGTAAGTTATCCAAGAGCCGTTCGAGCTCTCCGGGATTTTCACGGCGTAGTGGAACAGGCAAACGAAGATGAGCTTTCCAATGCTGCGGCCCTGGCCGACCGCCACGGCTTATTTAACGATCCGCATACAGGAGTTGCCCTGGCCTGCACTCAGAAGCTCATTTCAAATGGCACCATCAAAGCCGATCAGTCGGTGGTCGTAATCTCTACAGCCCATGGTTTGAAATTCTCGGAATTTAAGACTGGTTATCACGACGGAACCCTGGCCGATGTGGATCCCAAATATGCGAATCAGCCCATCCGATTACCAGCAAGCACCGACAAAGTTCTGGCAGCGATCCACGATCGCCTGAATAAGAATTAGACTATTCGATGGTTAAGTCCCTGAAACAAACAGGGCACGTAAAATAGTAGAAAAAAAAATGCGCCAATGGTTTAGTCGGTCACATGCGGGGGGTGTCCGAAAGAATTCGGGACGCAGTGCTTTCGGGCAAGCGGATAGTACTCATTACCTTTCACCTTAAAGAGAAGGGGGAAAGGGATCTGGAAGGAGCTGTCCATGAGATCCTGGGCCGTAATGGCAGAGAGGATCTGGCGGGCCCGGTGCATGCAGCCATTCGCGAATTGGTGCAAAATGCCGCCAAAGCCAACCTCAAAAGAATTGTATTTCAAGATCTGGGTCTGGACCCGGCCAATCCGGAGCAGTATGAGCGAGGAATGCAATATTTTCGCGATAGTCTGGTGGAGAGTCGCATTGCTGAATACCAGGATCGACTGAGGGCGGAAAATATCTATACCAGGATTGTGATTCAGCCTCATCCCAATGCATTGCTTTTTTCTGTAGAGAATCGATTTCCGCTATATCCGTCGGAGGAAGCTCGTATTCGCGAGAAGTTTGCCACCAGCGCCTCCATCGACAATCTTTACGATTATTACATGGAATTCAGCGATCATATTGAGGGAGCGGGCATGGGCATCGCTATGATCGAAATCTTGCTACGTCAGGTCGGGCTGGATTCCAGGGCATTTACCATCCACTATGATCCGGTCACCTCTCACACGATTGGCAGATTTGTAATCCCGCTGAACGATGAATTCAAAACCAACCGCCAGAGGTTTGATGACCTGGCAAAAGAGAAGGAATTACCTCCCGAAGAGCTTCGAAATTCGATCCAGAAAGGCTCCCTTTCGTTGCCGGTGGTGGAAGCCACACCTGCACAGGCTTGAGCTCCGCTTTCTGGCTTTGCCCGGATTCATCCGGCCACCAGGCAGTACTACCGTTAGCCCCACTACATACGAATCTTGCTTGCCATAGCGCTGGAATCGGTGAATCTTAAAGTTCATGGATCGGCTGAAAGCGGCGCTGCTTGGTTCCGAGGAGGACATCCCGGATATCGTTAAGGACAAAGTGGAAGTGGTGGGCCTTTCCATCGCATCTTGCCTCAACCGTGCAGCCAGCCATCTGGGAAAGGACCTTTCTGTTCTGGATTATGAGATTCTGGAACGTGGAAAGCAGTCTTTCCTAAATCCCAGGCCGTTTCGAATCCTCGTCACTGTTCTTGCGCCACAGCACCAGTTCGCCGATCTCGAAGAATTCTCCATGAAGCTGGGCGTTGGAGATCGCCTGCTCTCGGAGGAACTGGATCAATACGTTACTCCCAAACACCGCGATGGTCGCGCTCTGGTAAAAGTATTTAAGTCGGGCATCTATCTAATTGTATTTCCTCCGCTGGGCGACGGCCGTTCGGTTTCAGAGGAAGAAGCCATGCTTCGCATTGAAAAGCGCGGCATTATGAGCTTTGACCAAAAAGCTGTTCAGAAGGCATTGATTAATCAAAAAGG
>JAGRNC010000593.1 GCA_020440935.1 Leptospiraceae bacterium
GGTCTGGCCACCGGTTGTCTGGCTGGACTGGGCGTTGGCGCCTATCTGGACATCATGAAAGAAGACATGGAAGATACCATGGGCGATAAAGGTATCTCTCTGGAAGCTGTAAAAGGCTCCGATGGGGAGACCGATGAACTTCTTGTCAAAATGGATGGAGATATTAGCTTCAATAGCGGAAGTGCAGGCCTTCAGGGCGTCGCAAAAGAGAATGTGGACAAATTGTCCGAAGCTCTGGAAGCATACCCTGAAACTAAAATCAAAATCTGGGGACATACAGACTACACCGGTAGCCGTAGCCTGAATGAAACTCTATCTCTTGCCCGGGCACAAAGCGTAAAAAGCAGCCTGGGGATGCCCTCCGATCGCGTGGCCGAAGTGCGTGGATATGCCTGGGACCGTCCGGTAAATGGCGGAGCTCCCACTCCTGGCGCAAATCGAGCCAATCGAAGGGTTGAAGTACGGATTATTGCGGATCCGGCGAAAGCCAATCCTGCAAGTCTCATACAATAATCGCGCTGCCTCATCCGGGGGAGGTCTCCTCCCCCGGGTCCTTTTTTAATTCAGTTGACCTCAACCCCTCCAATCATGAGCCTGCATTAGCAGACCGGGGAGTCGTTTGCTAATTCCCCGACATTCAAAATCTGGAGGATGCTATGGCCGTTAAGCCACTGGGTGATCGAATCGTAATCGCTCCCAAAGAAGAATCAGAAGAAAAAGTGGGATCTATCTACATCCCCGATTCAGCGCAAGAAAAGCCCCTGGAGGGCACTGTGGAAGCAGTGGGCCCCGGCCGCGTGGAAGGCGGACAGCGCGTGGAACCAACGGTAAAACAGGGCGACCGCGTTCTATATGGTAAATTTGCAGGAACCGAAATCAAAGCCGATGGGCGTGAGCTGCTGATCATTCGAGAATCCGACATCCTGGCAATCCTGGACTAATTCTCTAGCAACAAAGGAGGAATTCATGGCAAAACAGCTAAATTTTCAAGAAGATGCGCGTCGCAAGCTACAGCGGGGCGTAAACAAACTGGCCGACGCAGTCCGTGCCACTCTGGGGCCTCGCGGCCGGAACGTAGTACTCGATAAGAAATTTGGAGCTCCCACAGTTACCAAAGATGGAGTTTCTGTCGCTCGAGAAATCGAACTGGAAGATCCGTTTGAGAATATGGGTGCACAGATGGCCCGTGAAGTGGCCACAAAGACCAATGATGTGGCTGGCGACGGTACAACCACTGCCACGGTAATCGCCCAGGCCATCGTAAACGAAGGAATGAAGAACGTCACCGCGGGGGCCAATCCCATGTCACTAAAGCGCGGAATCGATCGGGCCGTAGAAGCGGTGGTTGCAGAGATCAAGAATCGGGCGCGAAAAATTGGCTCGGACAAAACCGAGATTGCTGCGGTGGCCTCCATTTCGGCAAACAACGATAAGACCATTGGCGATCTGATCGCCGATGCCATGTCCCGTGTCGGCAATGACGGCGTTATTACTGTAGAAGAGGCCAAAGGCATCGATACGTACATGGATGTGGTCGAAGGTATGCAGTTCGATCGCGGATACCAGTCGCCCTATTTCGTAACCGATCCGGAGACTATGAACTGCACGTTCGAAAAGCCGTATATACTGATCTATGAAAAGAAAGTATCCAACATGCGAGAGCTTCTGCCGGTTCTGGAAAAAGTAGCTCAAAGCAATCGGCCGCTAATGATCATTTCCGAGGAAGTAGAGGGCGAAGCCCTGGCGACGTTGGTAGTGAACAATATGCGAAAGACCATCAAAGTCTGCGCCGTTAAAGCGCCGGGTTTTGGCGATCGCCGAAAGGCAATGCTGGAAGATATCGCTATTCTCACCGGCGGTCAGGTTATCTCTGAAGATCTGGGCATGAAGCTAGAAAACGCCGATATTACCATGCTCGGAACGGCCGACAAGGTAAGCGTCGACAAGGAAAATACAACGATCATTGAAGGCGCTGGCAAAACCGAAGATCTACAGGGCAGAATTTCGCAGATCAAAAGGCAAATCGAAGAAACTACTTCGGATTATGATCGCGAGAAACT
>JAGRNC010000594.1 GCA_020440935.1 Leptospiraceae bacterium
GTATCCTTTTTTTTCTGTGCATCTACCATCTTTAACGAGAATCGACTACCTCCACCAGGAAAAACCAGACATCGGCTTTTTTCAAGAGTTTCTCGGAGGCGCGTACATGATCGTATTTCTGAAGGAACAAAGTTGGCGCCTGATCGGCACTTCGAATATAGATGGCGGCCGGATGATTTTGTGGACCCAGAGGTCCTGGCTGCAACTGCAGCCCCACATAGATTTTCCGGGATTTGTATTGCATCAGCTTTTGCACCATGGCCCGGCTTTCAACATCGATCCAGAAGGCGGATCCATCGTTTCGTAAAAGCACTTTGAACTGGCTTCCGGACGCGCTTTGCTGCAATGCGCTCAATGAGGATTCCAGTCCAGACACCAGCTGTCCGGTTCCGATTAATCGGAGTCCGTTTTTTCGCGCATAGGAATCAATTACCGAACGCAGGGTGAGCCGGTCATCCCGCAGGTTTACTGTAGCCACAGGATCCAGATCGTTCTTATTGAGGCGACCCGAGCGGATGGCCGATGTTAGATCTTTTTTTGCTGTGTAGAACCGATCGCCGGATTGGACAAAGAAAAGCGAAAACCCTTCGGCGAAGCCCGCGCGCATTCCGTAGGTAACATCGGGATCCTTGAGTTTGAGCGAACGGTTCAGGCGTTGAAAGAAGGCGCGGCCAGATTGCGAAAGACCCGATGTTTCCAGAAGTACCGGCTCCTGACCCTGGCTTTTTAGCAGTCGAATAGAAGATTCAAAGGATGCAGTGCTGCTCGCCTCCGCATCGGTGGCGATAATGATTCGACGCGAAACCTGTGGTAGCTTTCTGAGCTCTTGAAGTGCGGCTGCCATATCGTTTAATCGCACTTCGCCGCCCGATGGCGCGGCTTTCAATATGCTTATAATCGAGGCCCGGTTCTGGTCGGGAACAACCAGACGTGCCCCATTTTCTGACACTAGAATGAGCCCCAGTTTACCCTCAAAGCCGGAGCGTTCCAGGCCCAGGGCCAGGGCTTCCTTTTCTGAAGCCATGGAGCCGGAAAGATCGACCACCGCGATCCATTCCCCGGAGCTTTCTGGCCAGGAAGGGGGGCGATTCGGAGCAAACCTCGCGCAGGCGCCGTTGATTGCGTCGCGAAGCAAAGATTGAAGATCATTTAAGGACCCAGATCGTGCGGACTGTCCAGCATTGCTTCCGGTGTTACACGATTTCAAGGTTAAGCTTATGCGGACGTTTTGAGTACCGGAAAAGGATGCCTCTCCCAGCAGAACATGGGTTCCGTTTGAATATCCGCACCAATCCACTCCAGGCGAGGCCCCGGTTTGCAAGGTGGCTGCCGGAAGGCTGCGATTGATTTTTAAGGGATCATCCACCGGATAATCGCGGTTCAACTGCAATAGAAAGGAAGTGGCCTGTTGTAGCTGTACCGGCAATGAGGCCGGATTGAAATGCGATTGAGGAACGTTTCCTGTAACCTGGAAGGGAAGCACCGATACATAAAAATCTCGCGCCAGGGCTGGCGTGGCCATCAGAAAGACAGTTAGCGTTGCGAATGTCACTTTCATCTGCCGCAGACCTGGTTTAATCCACCGGGCGGTCAGGAATCCCGGGGATTTTCTGCAGTTTCGGGCGCATAAAATCGATGCTATAAAAAGCGTGGATTGCTGAAGGGCCGGCTTCAGACTGGACATAATTCTCGGCAGGCTTGAAATCATGGGCTTTAGATTCTCTATCGGCCGGATGGCGACTTTTCTTTGTGGCTTTCCGCTCCTTCTGCAATGTCTGGGGATGCCTTCCATCCCTGAAGATCAGTATTCCACAGATTACTATTTTACGGGGTTTTCCGTTCAAATTACGGGCACCGCAGCCATTCCGCCATCGATTTTGACCCGCAAATACGAGAATGAATCCCGCCGAGAGTTCATCAATTTTGACGAACGCCTGGAGCTCTGCAAACAGAAAGCCATCTTACAGGCAGACTCCAAATGGCTTTCCATCACCGAGGATGACCCAAACACTCAGTTCGAATGGATCCGACGACTGGATCTGGGGGCAAAAGGACCCT
>JAGRNC010000595.1 GCA_020440935.1 Leptospiraceae bacterium
CCATCAGCGCATCGCCGTAGCGTTCTTGCAGTTTATCGCTCTGCTCCTGGTGCTCATGGGCCATATGGCCGCCAAAGAAACGAACCCGGTTTCGAACAATACCAAGAAGCTGCGCATTGCATTGAGCGCCCCGCTCGCGAACGTCCTCTTGCATATTTTTAATGTGCTCTAGAATGAATGGAATTCCGTAGCAGGAAATGAAATCCGGAATTGTTGGGACCAGGTAATAGTCGCTGGCCACGATTGCATTGCGGGAGATCAAATAGATGTTAGGCGGACAATCGAAGATAATGTAATCATACTGGGATTTCAATGGTTCCAGGGCTTTTTGGAGAAGAAGGTATCGCTCCGTATTGAACTCCTCCATTGTGCGCGCCCATTTGGGCTTTTTTGCCACCAATTTCATTTCGTAATCGGGCAGATCGAGGTGGGATGGTAGCAAATCCAGGCCGTCCAGTTCTCCGGGCATGTTCTCCCAGGTTCGGTTCAAGGCCTTTTCAATAATCCAATCGGGCTCAATGCGCGCAGGATCTTCCTGATAGAAAGTCTGAACAACGGAACGAATGCTTCCTTTTTTCTCGATCCAATCGATCCAGAAATGCTCTTCCACGGTAGATACGGAAAGACTGCACTGAGGATCCAGGTCCACCAGTAGAACCCGAGCCCCCTTCAGCTGATTCAATCCCAATCCAAGCTGCAAGGTAAGCGTGGTCTTACCTACTCCGCCCTTGTAGTTAATTACAGATAATACTTTCGCCTGCTTTGCCATTTCCCAGTTGCTCCAACTATCGGCAGAATCCCACAGCGGTTCCAGCACGATTCCAGCCCCGGAAATCGGAATTCCCGGAGTTCTTCTATTGAATGACTTGCCTTCAGGGCCCTTTGCATGATACCGATTTCTTATCCGTGGAATCGGAGGATCGTATATGAAAGAGAAGAAGTATTTGATTACTGGAGCAGCCGGATTAATTGGAAGCGCTGTTGTCCGGGAGCTGAATCGGCTGGGGTTCGAAAATCTGATTCTTGTGGATCATCTGGCAGAAAACGAAAAGTGGATGAACCTTCGATCTCTTAAATTCCGGCAGTACCTGGAAAAAGATGCATTCCGTCGGATTCTGCATGCATCGCTTTCGGGAGCGGGCCCATCGGCTTCCGAATCGGATGTGCTGGAAGGTTTGAATGGAATCATTCACCTGGGCGCCTGCAGTTCTACAACCGAATACAATGCATCCTATTTAATCGATAACAACTACCAGTATTCGATCGACCTGGCCCGATTCGCAGGCCGCCGAAACATACGCATGGTATACGCATCCAGCGCGGCCACCTACGGTGACGGCGCCCATGGATTCGACGATGATATTAGCCAGCTGGACACTCTGCGACCGCTGAATCCTTACGGTTATTCAAAACATGCTTTTGATCAATGGATCTTCTCCAATGGAGGCTTCGAGCCGCAGTTTGCCGGCTTAAAGTATTTCAACGTTTACGGACCAAATGAATACCATAAGGGTTATATGCAATCCGTGGTGCTCAAAGGGTTTCGCCAGATCCGGGACACAGGAAAGATCGGACTCTTCAAAAGTTACCGCGAAGACTACGGACACGGCGAACAAAAGCGGGATTTTCTATATGTCAAAGATGCGGCGCGCATTACGGTATTCTTTCTTTTAGAGACCCAGGCATGCGGACTCTTCAACGTAGGCAGCGGAGTGGCAAACACCTGGCTGGATCTGGCAAATGCAATCTTTCAGGCCCTTCGCCTGGATCCGGACATCGAATTTATCAAAATGCCCAAAGAGATGCGGGAAAAGTATCAATACTATACCTGCGCTCCCATAGACCGATTGCGCAGCGCCGGGTACCGCGAGGCCATCGTTCCGCTCCATGAATGCATCTCCGATTATGTGCAGAACTACCTGGCAGTGGGCGAAGTCCATGCCTGAATAGCCTGCTGGAAATGTAAGAAATAAACCAGGCGTGCGGAGCGGCTCGGCATTGGAATCGACCGAACGTCCGAAAGCGAATCAGCCCAGGGCGCGGGCAAGGAACACTTGA
>JAGRNC010000596.1 GCA_020440935.1 Leptospiraceae bacterium
TCGCAAATACATCATGGCCAGTTGCGCCATGCCCGGACTATTTCAGGCTCAGGAAATTGATGGCGATCTGTATTGGGATGGAGGAATTGCCGATCCCATTCCATTCGAACACTGGCTGGAAAACGATCGGATCAAAAAAATCATAGTACATCAGGTGGTTCCCCTGGATTCCACTCAACCCGATTACTCAAAGTTTAGCTTTTTGAGCGGTCTGGAGCGCTCCCATGAAATCATATCCGATGAATTGATCCGACTGCGCCTCGAGATGGCCCGGCGAAGAGGGGTGAAGGTATTCTGGGTGCGCACCGAAACACCCAAGCTGGGCCCCCATCGCATGAAACGGGGGCACATCAACTTTGAACTGGGTAGAAAGGCCGCCCTCGAAAATCGAAAGCTGCTGAGTTAGCGTTTGCCCGAGTGTGTCCATACCTGGCTGACGCGCCGTGGCTGGTCAAATGCGGTAAATTGCTACTGAAAAGGGCCCGTAGCCCGATGCCTCAAGGGTTACTTGATTATGGTCCCGGGTACCGATTGCTAACGATTCACCGATCCCATGAGAGCCTCTGGATACCTGGTTCCCGCGGCGGCCTGGGGCGGAAATGCCGAATCAAGTTCTGCAATTTCCTCATCTGATAGCTTTAACTCGGCGGCCCCTATGTTTTCACGCAATCGGCTCACCTTTCTAGTTCCTGGGATTGGAATAACGTCGGATCCCCTGGCCAATAACCAGGCCAGAGCCACCTGTGCCGGAGTAGAATTCTTTTGCGCGGCGAACTGTTTAAGGTTTTCCAGAAGCTTCTGGTTTTTCTCGAAATTTTCCCCCTGAAAGCGCGGATTGAATCGGCGAAAATCGTTTTCGGCTAGATCGGAAGGTTTGGCGATGGCCCCGGTTAGAAATCCGCGACCCAGAGGACTGTAGGCCACAAGAGCTGTGCCGTTCTTTCGCAGCACCGGTAAGATTTCGTTTTCTACATCGCGGGTCCAGAGAGAGTATTCGGTTTGGAGCGCCGTGATCGGATGGATCTTTTGTGCTCGCTCAATGGTAGCGGCGGAGGCTTCTGACAGGCCAAGCATTCGAACTTTTCCTGCACGCACCAGCTCGGCCATGGCTCCCACTGTATCTTCGATGGGAACGTCCGGATCCACTCGGTGCTGGTAATATAAATCGATGTAGTCCATGCCGAGGCGCTTCAGGCTGGCTTCGCATGCCTGCTTTACATATTCGGGCTTTCCGCTCACCGAACGTTCGTTGCTGCCCTCCTTTCGCACTATGCCGAATTTTGTAGCCAGAATTACGTCTTCGCGTTTTCCTTTCCAGTCGGCGATGGCTCGGCCTACCAACGATTCGTTGTGTCCGATGCCATACATATCGGCGGTGTCCAGGAAATTCACCCCGTCATCGAGGGCAGTTTGCAGGGTTTCGATGGAGGCCTTTTCATCGGAGGGCCCGTAAAACTCGCTCATTCCCATGCAGCCCAGCCCAATGGCCGAAACTTCGGGTCCGCCGGCGCCCAATTTTCTTTTGTTCATATTTTGCTCCTCTAAAGTTGTCTGCAATTACAGATCTTCTCGGGATCCATAATCGAAAGCGATCCTACGCTTGCATACATTCAGAAAAAGGAAGATGGCGCCAGAAAGCGAATGTAAAAAGCACTTTCACAGAAGATCTACTGCGCGTCATCTGCCGGCCCGCAGTAATGCTCATGCGAATTGAGATTAGCGCGCGGGCGGATAGTAGGTACCCTGTTCTCTACAGCTAGCAACCTCTTTTGCATCCGGTTCCAGATTGTAGAATATGTCTAACTGAACCAGTGTTCCTTCCGGGGCACCGCCAGGCTTCATGGGATTTAGAAGGCACCGGCCAGCAAAGGCACGATCCTGGCAGATAGCTTCACCGCGATCCTCTTCTACCAGCGAGCAGGAGCTTTTCGCCATAATGACGATCGCCGTCAATCCATCCAGAAGTTTGGGGGAATAGGCTTGCACGCAGTATCCGGCCGGAAACAGGCAGCTTCCACTGTAGACATAGTTGGGCTCA
>JAGRNC010000597.1 GCA_020440935.1 Leptospiraceae bacterium
TCTGGAACGGTGCTAAACGCTCGCAACTCCAACTGTCACTTCTGGGAAACGATGCCCGGCAGACTTCGGCGCAACTTGGGCTAATGAACGAAGCCGAGTTTTCTCCTCTGCAATTGGGGCTCTTAACCAATGAGTCCAGTGTATCCTGGGTTCAGCTGGGTGGCTGGAACGAGTCTGATTCTGTTTATGCTCAAATGAGCTGGTTTCGAAATAAATCGAATGTCGGGGCTGCGCTTCAGTTAGGAATCTGGAACCAGGCGAAAAAGCCCTATGGTCAGATTGGGGCATTCAATTTTGCAGAGAATCATCGAATCATTGCGCTCGGATTACTAAACAGAGCCGAGGAGAATCGGGGCCTGGAAGTGGGCCTCATCAATCGAACGGTGCGCCAGAGCGGTTGGAATATTGGCCTGGCAAACGAAACCGATGAACTTCGCGGGCATCAAATAGGACTGGTGAACATTGCCTGGAAAGGGACCTTTCCATTCACATTCCTGTACAACTATGACGATGGTCCGGAAGACAAAGCTCGCACAGGAATCATAGACCGAGCCTGGACTCCGCTGCAGCTGAGTCTGTACATGCCAGGACAACTTTTCTCAAAAACTACCGAGATTCGCGGATTACGGATCAATCTAATCTACAGCGAGGCCGCCGATCTCTATGGTGTGGATCTGGGGTTGCTGCAAACGTCGCAGTCGGTTACCGGCGCTCAAATCGGCCTCTTCCATCTCAATCATGGTTCGTTTCGCGGCATTCAAATCGCGGGAGCAGGATGGTCGAAGAACTCCTTCCAGGGAATCCAGATAACTCCTGCATTCTCGGTGAACGAATCTGATTTTCAGGGAGCGCAGACATCCCTGGTGGGAATCGTGTACGGATCCTTCGACGGAATTCAGCTTGGTCCTATTGTGGGGGCCGGGCAAGATTTCGATGGAATCCAAATTGGTTTCGTCGGCCTGAGCTTTGGTACTTTTTCTGGTGGGCAGCTCGGACTCCTGGGATTTACCCGAGGCGGTCGAGGCTTATTTCTAAATGGCCTCTGGCATCAGAACGATGGCGATCTGGTAGGCCTTTCCATAGCTGGTATTGCTCTGAGCGAAGGCGATGTACATGGCTTTCAACTGGGAATTCTTGTGAATGGAGCCAGGGACGTACCCGTTCTACAGTTGGGCGGATTGAATCTAGCGCATTCGGTCCCCCTCCAGATCGGGCTCATCGCCAATTATCGCTCGGACGAATTAAAGGGACCGCAAGTTGCAGGACTGGGTAACATGTCTGATTATTCGTTCTTCCAACTTGGAGGACTGTGGAACTTTGCCGGAAAACGAGCCGATGTGCAGATTACTCCCGGCGTAAACCTAAGCGGAGAGGTGCCCATTGTTCAAGTAGGGCTCCTGGGAAACGCATTCCTGGAAGGATCGACTCCATTTCAGGCAAGCCTTCTTTTTAACTACGGGGCCGATGTTTCCCTCTTTCAGATCTCGGGTCTGGCAAATGGAACCCAGCAAACCAGATTGCAGCTCTCGGGTCTTCTGAGCTATGCGGAATACAGGGCCGATATTCAGTTTGCAGGCCTGGTAAACCATTCGGGCCAGTATTCGGGAATTCAGATCTCTGGACTGGTAAGCCATTCGTCAATGGAAGCCTCCTTACAGGTCTCTGGTCTTGTAAGTTATGCAAAGACCGAATCCGCTATTCAGTTTGCCGGGCTTGTAAACTATACCTACGGCCAAACGAATCTTCAGATTTCGGGAATATCCAATCTTTGTATGGACGGTTGCGACTTGCAGCTATCGGGACTGGTCAACTATGCCTCTGGATCCAGGTCCCGAACTTTGCTGCCTTCTGATTCGGGGCCGTACCTGCAAATGGCCCTTCTCTATAACCGCAGCGACCGAACGCCCATGCAGGTTGCTTTTATTAACAGATCGAATCAGACAAACATAGTGCAGCTTGGCGCCTTTAATAGCACCGAGGAAAGCCGCCTGCAGGTTGGCTTTTTGAATCTGGTGGGATCGGATAATGTGAACGCA
>JAGRNC010000598.1 GCA_020440935.1 Leptospiraceae bacterium
GTTCAGCTGATCGTCCCCCATGGCCGGGGTAAGTATGCCTTTGAGGATTGCGGTATTGACCGGATCGCACTTGTATTTTGCAATTTCCCCATGGTAGTTAATATCCACAGTTTTAACATCGCCACCAACGAAATGCGCCAGTAGCTTGCCCGCTTTTTCTCCGCCTTCAAAGTAAGGCTTTAGATAATCGAGGCTATCCGGATCGATGGAGGGAAAGTTGAGCGCGTTTCGGGCAACTCCATTGTCGAAGAACTCGATAAGCTCGTCGATACTTTCCATCGCAACGGCAAACTCCGCTTCGTCGGTGGAGGCGCCCAGGTGCGGGGTCAATACAACATTGTCTTTTCCAATAAGAGGAAAGTCTGCAGGAGGTGGTTCCTGGGTAAATACGTCCAGGGCCACACCGCCAATCTGCCCCGATTCCAGTCCTTCTAGCAGAGCTTCTTCGTTGTAGATTCCGCCGCGCGCACAGTTAATCAGCCGCACGCCCTTTTTTAAATCCTTCAGATTGTCTTTATTTACCAGATCGCGAGTGGTGTCTGTGAGCGGAGTATGCACCGTGATGAAATCGGAGGATTTCAACACTTCTTCTTTGGACACGATGTCGATTTCCAGGTGAGTGAGGCTTTCCGCGGGAATGTAAGGATCGAATCCCAGGACATTCATGCGCAGGCCTTTGGCTCGCTTTACTACTTCTTTGCCGATTCGTCCCAGGCCTACGACGCCCAGAGTTTTTCCGGTTAGTTCGGTTCCTTTAAACTTCTTTTTTTCCCACTTTGCATCATGCATGGAAGCGCTGGCCTGGGGGATGTTACGCGCCAGCGAAGTAATTAGGGAAATGGCCTGCTCGGCAGTGGATACGCTGTTACCGCCTGGAGCATTCATTACGATGATTCCGCGACGGGAAGCCTCGGCGATATCGATGTTATCCACTCCCACGCCGGCACGTATGATCAGCTTAAGCCGCGATGCTTTTGCGATTACTTCTTTGTCTGCTTTTGTGGCAGACCGAATGATCAGAGCTTCCGCTTGATCGATGACAGATAGCAGTTCCTCGCGGGAGTGACCTCCCTTGTAAACTACATCAAACTTACCGGCTTTCTCCAGCCGTTCTACGCCTTCTTTATCAAATTTGTCCGAAATAAGAACTGTATGTTTCATACCATGTCAGGATTTTGCACCGCACCCAGGCTGACAACCGTAAAGGCCAGGGGGGACTTGCGCAGGCCTTCGCGCGGATACGAAAGGTCCGCGCATTGATTTGGCGGAAATTTGGGCAAGGTTTCGAAATAATGCGAATCTCCGGGTGGCTTCCGAGGGCCCGTTAACGCCCGAAGAAACGTAAGAACCGCCGCCAGCTACTCGGCCGGGGAGGTATGGAAATATCCTGCAAGGTATCTTCAATATAATCTTCCAGGAATCGGAACACTTTGTCCCGGCCAAACTTATGCGTGGGAAGCACATGTCGGGTGGTTCCATCCATAGGAAGTTGAAACATGCAGGCTCGCTTTTCCCGGCTGTTGATTCTGGAATAGATATAGTACTGATTCTCCGAGTTTACGGTTTCGTCGTTCTGGCTCATTACAAGGCAGGCGGGGCTCGTGATCATGGGCAATCGTCGACGGATGCCCCGAAAGGCCCGCTTGAAACTGTGCAGGGGCCCCAGGGGATAAACATATCGATAGCCCACCCAGGGATTCGTTTCGTTTACTTCATCGGGCAGGTTTTTGTTGAGGCGAACCGTATTCGTAAACAGCCGGGCGAAGCCAGTTAGCATTAAAGAGAAATCGTGCAGGATTAGTCGGCCATTAAAGTAGCCGTTGAAAAAAGAAGGGGCCGAAATGAGGATCAAACCGCTGCAGGGAGCCCGGAGGGAATTTCTGCTGGCCACATCCATAGCCAGCGTGCCGCCCATCGAAAAACCTACCAGAAAGACTTCCTTGTACCTTCGACGACATTCATGGTAGAGATGGTTTACATACCGCAGATAGTGGTAGTATCGAGTCTTTTCCATATCTTCCGGCG
>JAGRNC010000059.1 GCA_020440935.1 Leptospiraceae bacterium
GAAGCATTCCATAATCCAGGAGCTTCTGCCATCGCGAGGACGGCATATGGAAATACGCGCGAAAGAAGTAATAGAAAGAGGGCACCAGCAAAAAGAGAACGATATATTCCATCCGCTTCCACAGTAGAAAGTCTTCCGAAATCTCGTACTTGAGCTGCGTGCGAAAGAACTGATAAATCACCAGCAAGAATGTAAAAATTGCAAAGAACAGGTACTCCCGCTCCTTCTGGCGCCGGAGGAATAGAAACAGAAAATAGGAGGCAGCCGTGAAGTACATGATAAGAAAGCCGGCCGCCATAAAATTGAATGCATAGAATCGCGAATAGATACTAGAAGCTGTTCCGAACCTGGTTCGGTCCACAAACATGCCCCATTTGGTGGCCAGCGAGTAACCCCGCACTTGAACAAGTAGAAGATTACTGCCTTCGCGTATCTGGGAATCCCCCACGGGATAGATCCGCGCCCAATCATAGGCCTGCGCCAGCTCTGCATCGAAATCCCCGGTCGCTCCGATCAATGCGCCATTTAGGTATGTGCGATCACGATCGTCTATCTGGGCGAGTTCTACTGCATAGGCACCCAGTGGCTTTCCCTCCACTTTGAACTCCCTGCAAAACCATACGATGGGTTCCTTACTTGCACCAGCCACCGTTTTGCCTGTGTTTTCAAAGGGCTTCGTTTCTGCAAAAAAACGCACATCCGGAAATGCATCCTTACAGCTTTGCATGGACCGGGCCGATGCCGGATCCAGCGTCTCGTCGGTAACCCACCAGGTATTGTCTGCCTCGACTGCTTTCTTTGTAGTATCAACCACCGGCGCCAGACTGATGCTTTCATCGCCATGATGAAAGACTGGCTCTGCCAGCGAAGCCGAGAACGGAAGGGCTAAGAACCCAGTGAAGAAAAGGATGCAGGCATACGCTGCATCATTCCGGCCGAAGCGAAATCGTCCCATATAAACACTCTATCCAGATTGGATTTCTTTTTTGTTACGTAATGCGAACATGACAAACTTGTTGCCCGATCCGATTACGTTGCCATTATTTGTGTATGAGCGCAATGGATCAAGGTCGTTCCCGGACAGATGCGAATTCGGAAGATAATTTATCCGAATGGGAAGCCGATGCGCTAAAGAGAATGGAAGCGAAGTTCTCTGTTTCGCCGGAAGAGGAAAGCCCTTTTAAGCATTTAAGACTAATCCATAAGGATGTGCTTAGAGGAAGTCATTTTCTGGCTTATGAGAACGATGCGACCGAACCGGCCATTAAGATATACTCAGAAAAGAATCGCTTTCGTTATCTCCTGTCAATGCTCACCGATAACTGGGCGGCCGATCTGCAGGACTTTCTACAGTTAACCTTGCTCGCCGTTCAGGATAAGATGGACTCCTTTCAGGAAGAAGAGCTGGATACATTTGGGCTCAAAGTAAGCGACGATAGTTTCATTGTTGGCTATCGCTCAGGAGCCATCAGTCCCATCGTTGCCACCAAAGATTTGCTCATTCGAATTCTGGACTTCTATGTAAAGAGCCTGGAGCGGCTTGGCAGAATCGAATATTCGGTGGATGTTTCCGAGTGCCGCCGATTGGTGGACCAACTACGGTCCATAGAAGAAGAGCGCAGTTCCGGCGAACCATAGTCGCCGTAGCAATACTGCCTGGGTAATCAACCTGGCAAACTCATAGAGAAATGACCTCTTAATCCGGTGAGCGAACGCATTGAGCGTAGAGCTTGCTATCAGCGCTAACTGTCATATCGGCCGCCGTTCCCGGAAGTACGATCCTGACCTTAACGTCTTTTTCGGAGCTGGTAGATTCCACCCAGAAGAAGAAAGGCCCCTGCACTCCAAACAATGAGCCCAATTCACGGACTTTCTTGCCAGGATATTGGGACAATAGACCCCGCGCTTCAGCGTCCGATGGTAGACGATACCCGGCAGAAGCGCAGTAATCTCTGGCCTGGTTAAGTGTCATTTTATGATCTGCCCGGTGCCAGCAAAGGTTGTCTTTGAACACCTCGTTGCTCTTACAATTCCCCTCGGCGGAAACCGGAACGACGAACAAAAAGGAAAACAGGGCCGCTCCCGTGAAAGTAAGGATTCTGGTGGCAGTCATGATCATTCGACGACAGTGCCGCGGTAGCCGTTCGCTTTCCATGCTTTTTTTCGGGCCAATCGGCGCTAACCGACGTACCTTCGAACACCCGAAAATCGGTTGCTGGAGCCGAGGCCCGAACCATTCAGGTTGTGATTTCAGTTGACCGGAAGCAACCAGCAGAGGACGGGGAATGACGCCCCCGTAGCTCAGCGGATAGAGCAGTGGTTTCCTAAACCATGTGCACAGGTTCGATTCCTGTCGGGGGCATATGAATTCCCGCAACCTAAAAGAAAGAGTACAGAGAGAAGTGGAAAGGTTCGATGAAATCGAACAAAGACTATCTTCTCCGGATGTAGCTCAAGATCCAACAGCCTTTAAAGATCTATCACGCGAGCATAGCAGGCTGAGTTCGCGCATCGATCCACTCCGGCGATTTCTGAACTTTACAAAGCAGCTCGACCAATCCAGAGAACTGGTGTCCGACTCGCAGGCAGACCCCGAGCTACGACAGATGGCCGAACTGGAGATCACGGAACTGGAAAATTCCCTGGAGTCCATGCGCGACGAAGTCGAAAGCATGCTCATCGCTCCGGATCCCAATGATGGAAAGAGTTTGATCATGGAAATCCGAGCAGGCACGGGCGGCGAAGAAGCAGGGCTCTTTGTGGGAGATTTGCTCAAAATGTATACCAGATTCTGCGAAGCGGAGGGTCTTCGCATGGAACCCATCTACTATGCCGACACCGAACTGGGTGGGTTTAAGGAAGTGACCTTCTCCGTAGAAGGCAAACGAGCGTGGGAATTCCTGCATCGGGAAGCAGGGGCCCATCGAGTACAGCGAATACCGGTGACCGAAAGCGGAGGCCGGATTCATACAAGCGCCGTAACTGTGTCTGTGCTTCCGGAGGCTGAAGAAGAAGACCTGGAAATCAATGACAATGATTTGCGCATCGATGTGTTCCGTGCCAGTGGGGCGGGCGGACAGCACGTAAACAAAACCGAATCCGCCGTGCGAATGACACATATACCAACGGGCATTGTTGTTTCCTGTCAGGATGAGCGATCGCAACTAAAAAACCGCGCCAAAGCGATGAAGGTAATGCGGGCCAGGCTTCTGGAGCTTAGAGATTCGCAACGTCATCAAGAAGAGGCGGCCGCCAAGAAAGAACAGGTAAAATCGGGGGACCGTTCCGAAAGAATCCGCACCTACAACTTTCCGCAGGGCCGTATTACCGACCATCGCATTGGATATACGGCCTACAATCTGAACGAGTTGATGGAAGGGGATATGGAAGATTTGCTACAGGCCCTCATCCAGGCAGAAAAAGAAGAGAAACTGAAAGCTCTGCAAGATAGCTAACGCACTCTTTCTTTTAAATCAATGAGGCATTGCTCAAGCACCGACTCAATATCGGGGGCCTCCCAATCTTCGTAATCCGGAAGCGATTGGTACAGGATTGTCTCCAAATTGTTTCGGAGCGATGGCCTTTCGCGTTCGATGTAAGCATAGAGCCCATTATCCCGGATTCCTTGCTGAAGCTCGGCAAACTCCGAAACGCTAAATTCGATGCGATTGCCAAAAAGCAACCAGATGATTTGATCGCCTTCCCGCCTGCCCTGGCTCTTAAGCTTTCTCATAGAGCAATTCTCCTGAATGCCTATCCGTTCTCGAGCGACTCCAACTCTTCCACTGTTTTCAACCAGGCCTGCTCGGCCTCTTTCAAATTCTTCTGAATATCCAGGAGCTTCTTGCTATCCTCGCCATTGTATTCCTGCGAGAGCCTGGCTTCCAGGTCATCCTTGGTTCTGGTCAGTGTCTCCATGGCCTGTTCGGCATCACGAACTACGATTCGCTGCTTTCGAATAGCTTTCTTCAGATCGGCGGCGCTCAGTCCCGATGCCTTTCCGTTTGTGGAGGAAGCCCCCGCGGTAGCGGATTCAGAATCGTTTCGAGCCGTGGTTGACCCGGACTCTGCAGCGCCATTCGATTTCTTCTTCCTGGATTCGTTCGCGCCGGAATCGGGACGTCCTTTATCGGAATGGTCGCTGGCCAGAGAACGATCCAGGGCGCCGCCGGAAACATGATCCACGGCCGAAGATTCGGCATTGCGATTTGCGCTGGCTGATTTATTCTTCTGTGTCGCTGCTTTACCACCGCCATCTTGAAAGCTATTTTCCAGCGAATAAACATAATCATCGTAGCTGCCGGGATAATTACGAATCTGACCGGAATCCACTTCCAGAATATTTGTGGCCAGGGTCTTTACAAAAGTTCGATCGTGACTGACAAAGAAGACCGTTCCCTGGTAACGCGCCAGGCCGTCCCCCAGCGCCTCCACCGTTTCGAAATCCAGGTGGTTTGTAGGTTCATCGAGCAACAGTACGTCGTATTTGCCGAGAAGCAATCCGGCAATGATCAATCTGGAGCGCTCGCCACCGCTGAGTACTTGCACTTTCTTCTTTAGATCCTCATCTCTGAAAAGAAAACTGCCCGCCATGGCCAGAAGCTCCTGTTTTGGGCTTCCGGGCGGAGCAAATCGCGTAAGCGATTCGAAAACGGTTTCGCTTTCGCGCAAAGTATCGTTTACATGCTGCGCATAATAGCCTATCTTCTTTGCCGGAGTCCAGCGGTATGAGCCAGCCACAGGTTCCAGTTCGCCGGCCAGAGTCTTGAGAAAGGTAGTTTTTCCCTGTCCATTCTCGCCCACAATGGCATACTTTTCGCCCGCTGGAATCTTCATGTCAATATCAGCGAGAATCGTTGTCTTTCCGTAGCCACAATCCAGATGCTCCATACCGACGATGAGACCCCGGGAAACCGGCACATCGGGAACTTTCATTCTAACATTGCTAATTTTATTTTTAACTTCGATAGGTTGCAGCTTTTCCAGCTGTTTCATTCGGCTCTGCGCCTGACTGGCTTTGGAGGCCTTTGCGCCAAATCGGTCCACGAAGGCTTGCAGATGTTTGCGCCGCGCTTCAACGTTGCGTGCTTCACGCTGCTTGCGTTGCTTTTCTTCGGCGACGAATTCAAAATAGTCTTCCAGCGGACCGGGAAAGAGAAACAGCCCTCCATCGGCAACTTCCAGTGTATGATCCGTGGTTCGCTTCAGGAATTCGCGGTCGTGCGAAATTACCATGTAACCGCCACGGAAGGAGTTTAAGAAATTCTCCAGGATCAACTGAGTGTTCAAATCGAGGTAGTTGGTGGGCTCGTCCAGCATCAGAAAGTCGGGCTCGCGCACCAGCATGGAGGCCAATTTAATGCGCATCCTGTACCCACCGGAAAATCCTTCAATGGGCTCTTCCTGTTGCTCCTCGCGAAAACCGAATCGAGCCAGGGTGCGCGCGCACTGCCAGTGCTCCGCCTCTGTGTAACGCATCATAAACTCCAGGATTCCTTCGCTCACGTCCCAGGGGTCGTGTTGCTCCAGATGCGAGATTACAGCTCCCTTTCGAATGATGATCTCCCCTTCATCGGGATGCTCCTCGCCGAGCACCATCCGAAAGAATGTGGACTTCCCCGCTCCATTGCGTCCTATGACGCCAATCTTCTGGTCGTCATTGATTGTTACGGTGGCTTCCTCAAATAGATGCCTGGCGCCAAAGGAGCGGCCAATTTGATGTGCGGATATAATAGCAGACATAGGTTCCTTACTGCAGGGGATAGATTGGGCCCGCACAGAGCAAGTTTCTTTAATGCAGACAGGCCTCCGCTCGTCCAGGGATACCTCGCTCCTGGCCATACCCCACAACCGCTGGAGCATACTACCCGCCCCAGCCCGCATAATGCCTCCCTGAAATGGGTTTTCTTTGCACTATTATTGATCCCGCTTTTCTTCCGCGCGGAAGGCGTTTTCGGAGAAGAAGTGGGCGAGGCATTGCATCAGAAGCTCGACCAGGAGCTGCGTGATTTGCGAACTACGATCAAAGGATACTCCTTTAAATGTTACGGCGCGGCATCCAAACTGGTGGGTCCCGATGCCCTGGCTACTACCTGCACAATTCCCTCCCGATTCGCGGGCGACGGGGACAGTACGCTCTGGAATGGACTATTGTGCTTCACCGGAAAAGAACCATGGGCCTGCGATGCAGTGCGGGATTCGCAGACAACCGACGGCCGGATCTGGAGATCGCCCCGCCGTAAGCTATCGGAAAACGATGGTAACGATTATCCGCAAGCCTCCTTTTCCAGGGATATGAGCCGCGGAGTGATGTTGTATCTGCTCCGCACCGGCGATACAGTAGTAGCCGACCAGTGGAGCGCCTACATTTCGCGAACGGGCGCCTTCTGTCCCGATCAGCAGGATTGGAGCTGCGATGTTCGTACGCAAAGTTACCGCAGAATGAATCATGTGATGGAAACCATTGGCGCCACTCGCCTGGTTTTCGCTTACACCGTATTTCCCTGTCTGTGGCCCGCCTACCCGCTAACCAGCGCCATGCATGAAACCATGATGGAACGTCGTGTGCGCGAAAATGAGAGTTTCCATCTTCATCTAGCGGCCATCGATCTATTGATGGATTCTTACCTTACGGACCCGATGTACGATGCAAAGACCAGGCATGCAATGGTCGAAATTCTATTTCAGAGAAAACCGTACAACTTGTTCTACCAGTATCTGGCACAGGGGCCTACCATAGATTTGAAGAGACGAATCCTACGATATGCTCCGCGCAGCCGACCTCAGTTTCTCTCCCAGTGGGTGTGGGAACGAGAATTACCCCAGGCCTACCTCGATCTTTCCGGAAATCCAGAACCGGGAAGCGAAAAAGAAGAGGAAGCATTCTTACGCTTTATTGCTACCGAGAGTATGGGATGGGATTTTGTGTTCTTGATCGATCTGGTGGAGGGCGGTAGACCAGAACACCGCTAAACCGGGACCGATTACTGTCTCATTGGAACAGAGTTCCGTTTAATAAAAAAATTAAAAAAAATGCAACCGCCCGGACCAGGGACGGTCATAGGAAGTGTAGAATGGAAGAACAGACTACTCAGGAATTGCTAAAGAAGCTCATTGAGTTACAGAGTACGCATCCGCAGACTTCGGCGGCCGAAGTGATAATCAGCGTAGTGCCCTTGCTGGGAGTAATCCTTGGAGCCACACTTTTGTTCTTCTTCTTTCTCTGGAATTATAGGTTAAAGAAGGAGCTTATCCGGGCGGGACAGTATCAGTATCAGTCATTGAAGACCGTTCGCATATTTACTTTATTAATTGGAATCATTAGTCTGTCCGTAGGGATTCCCATGAGCGCGTTGTTCATCGCCATGGAAGGGGCATCGTATAGTTTGCTGGGAGGACTGATTCCGAGCTTTGTGGGTCTGGGGCTGATCATCTTCTATAGCGTTTCCAGAAAAAGAGATTAATCTGGAAGTGAAAGATCAGGAATTTGAGCAACTGGTTCAAGAATCCACTGACATGATTTTTAGCCTGGGTATGCGGCTGTTTCGCAAAAACCAGGAGGATGCGATGGATTTCGTGCAGGATGCATTCCTGCGAGCCTACGACAAATGGGAGACTTTTGAGGGTCGCTCAAAGCGTAGCACCTGGCTCTATTCGCTGGCCTTGAATCTGGGCTTAAACCGGCTGAGCAAACAGAAGCGAATGCCATCCTTTGCCGCCGAACCAGGAATACTGGATGAGACCGTGGCGGCAGCAGATACTCCGGAATCCATTGTAACGGAGATGCTGGAACGGGAGGAAGTAGAAGGAATGCTTCAGGAAGCTCTTGAGGAGCTCCCCGAGAATTACAGGCTTCCGATTGTATTGTTATACTATGAGAAGATGTCTTATCGCGAAATGAGCGAAAGACTGGATGCCTCCGAGGGAACGCTAAAGTCCCTTGTGTATCGAGGCAAGATGCAGCTAAGAGATCGGCTGAAGAAGTATTCGGAGAGTATGGAAAATGGATAATCCCAAGCATTACATTAGAGAGATTCGCGAGGCCCACGAGCAACTCGACCACCGTGCACTCGCCCACATCGAAATTTGCCCGCTCTGCCGCTCCGAGTACGAAGTTTACCGAAAGATCGAGCATACCGTTCAGCATATGCCTCAGTATACTGCTCCCTTAATGCTTCGAGATTTGATCTTGCAGCGGGTTATTCGGCCCGCTTATAAGCTGTGGCATCTGTTCCTTGGCCTTACGGCAGCCATACTGAGCCCGATGGTTCTGGTATACCTGGATAGATCCTACCAGCTTATCTACATGGGCGATCGTGCCATGATGTATACATTCATCATGTACGGAGTACTGGTGCCAGGAGTCATTATGCCGCTTTCCTCCATGCTCTTTCGCCGCTATCGCGCAACCATTGAACATTTCTCAGACAATGTGGACGCATTCCTAGAAAAGCACGGCCAGTAAGTCCTCTTTGGGCTGCGAGGGCCCACACTCGTTGCCCGATTCCATAGCCGCGCTCAAGGCCGTCCCGGCCCTGTACTTCTGTTAAATCATACGAATCCCACTTCGCTTGTCGATTTCCAAAAAAAGAAACGCGCGGAAAAAAGTTGTTCAGAGTTTCCCCCACCGGTCGATCTTATAAGCGAGGGAAGAAGGCAAGGATGCCCGACCTCGTTACAGAGTTGCACGGAGGCGACAATGAGACATCAACACGAATGGTTTGAAGAAGAAATGGATCCCGAGTACCGCGCGCAGATCTTTTTCGCGCGAAAGCAGCTACTGGGTTCCGTAGAAAGCCCCACAATTTTGCCACAAAATGGACTGTTTGCTCGAGCCTTGCTCGACGAAAAGCAGATTAAGAAAGTGGAACAAATCCGACAACGCCGCCTGGCCGCAGTCGCCGATCGTTTCCAGGCCGACTGAGAACTAGCGAATACGAGTCGATCCGGGTCGTTTCGGCCCGGACAGTTTCCTGACGAATAAGAAATCCCTTTACCACGAAACCACCAATCGCGGATCTGAACCATGGGCCATCCAATCCCGGGACCGCGCTCCCTTCCTTTTATTGGCAACACATTCGAATTCAGAAAAAATCCGCCGGGCTACATGAATGAAGTCCACAATGAATACGGCGATATGGCGGTTATTCGTGCCGGTTGGCGCAAACTAATCCTCGTATTCCACCCCGATCAAATCCGGGAAATCCTGGTAGAAAAGCATAAGTCCTTTCGCAAGAGTCGCGGCCTTCGATTGCTCGGCCTTTTGCTGGGAGAAGGATTACTGACCCTGGAAGGCGATGCGCATAGAAAACATCGTAAACTCATACAGCCGGCTTTTCAGAAAAGGCGAATCGATGCATACGGAGTATATATCCGAAAGGCATGCAATGATGTTAGCGCAAAATGGACCGATGGGCAACAGATCGATGTGCATCGATGGATGATGTATCTGGCCTTAACGATCGCCTCCCGTTCCCTCTTTAACGCAGACGTAGAAGACGACGCGCCCGAAGTCGGCGAGGCCCTGGATCGCGCCATGCAGGACTTTAATCGAGTGGTGAGCAATCCGCTAGGTCCCCTTCTGGTAAGGCTTCCCACTGTTGCCGGTCGCCGGTTCCGATCCGCACGGAAGCAACTGGATCGCATAGTCTACGGAATTATCGAAGAAAGACGAAAGGACAACAGAGACCACGGAGACTTCTTATCCATTCTGTTTTCGAAAGATGAAAACGGAATGGGGCTGAGCCCAAAGCAAATCCGCGATGAGGCAATGACAATCTTTCTGGCCGGGCATGAAACCACGGCCAATGCTTTGAGCTGGAGCATCTACCTACTTTCCAGGAATCCTGCCTTTGCAGAAAGGCTTCGCAATGAGCTTCGCGCAGCTCCAGCCACAATAGAACCGGATACCGAACTGCCACTGACCACCGCCTTGTTCTCGGAGGCGATGCGCTTGTATCCGCCAGTCTGGGCATTTGGACGCGAATCCATTGAACCTGTAGAGGTGGGCGGCCACTTGCTTCCCCGCGGGACCACCTTCTTACTCAGTCCGTATGTAACGCATCGCGATCCGAGATTCTGGGATGCGCCCAATGAATTTCGGCCCGATCGATGGCTCGAAGATGCCGCCGGGCAACCGCGATTCCGGTACTTTCCTTTTGGCGGGGGGCCCCGGATTTGCATTGGCGAACCATTTGCCTGGATGGAAGGTCGAATGGTTTTAGCTCAGATGCTTCGCATGTGGGACTTTCAAGTGGACGGGGCCACGGTGCGACCAAAAGCGTTGGTTACTCTAAGACCCGAGGGCGGCATCCCCGCTCGTCTGGTTCGCCTATGAGCTCTTATGCCGGCTTTCTTGCGTATCGCGTAAAGATGCAGCCAGAGGACTTTTGTGTGGAAGAAGAATCAACGCTTCCCATCCAAAAGCACGGGGCCTTTACCGTTTATGAACTAAAAAAATCTGATTGGAATACCGTGGATGCTCTTCTTCAAGTGCAAAAGAAATTTCATGTTCCATTGAAACTGTTCAACTATGGAGGAAAGAAAGACCGCCATGCTTTCACCCGACAACTAGTAACCGTTGAAGATTCCAGGGATCTTAGCTTTGATTCGGATCATTTCTCGTTTAAGCGCATCGGATGCAGCGACCGGCCAATGATTCCAGAGTTGATTCGGTCCAATCGGTTTCGGCTTTGCGTGCGTAATATCCTGGAGCGGGAACTACCTTCCATTGAATCGGCTGTTTCGCGAGTCCATGCTATGGGATTTCCCAATTACTTTGAT
>JAGRNC010000005.1 GCA_020440935.1 Leptospiraceae bacterium
AATGGATCGGAAAGCTCGCGCTTTGCATTGGATGTGATAATGATAATCGGTCTTTCTATGGCCTTGATGGTATCGTTTACCTCGCGGATCGTAAACTCCATATCCTCGAGAACGTCCAGAAGATTGTCCTGTACATCGGATTCTGTCTTGTCGATTTCATCCAGCAAAAGTACGCATCGCTTCTCTGCGCGAAAGGCCCGACCTATGGGACCCCAGATTACATAATCATAGAACTGATTTACATCGCGACCTGTCTGGGCCGTGCCAAATCGGGCATCATTTAGCCGAAGCACCGTATCTTGCACGTAGCAGGCCTCTTCGCCGCGGATGGTGGATTTGGCTCGCAGCACCTCCAGATCCATGCCCAGGGAACGGGCAATCTCAAAGGCAAGCTGGGTCTTACCGGTGCCGGGTTCTCCCGTGAGCAGGAGGGGCTTTTCCATGGCGATGGCCATGTTCACGATCGCCCCTAGCTCCGGAGAAAGATAATACTGGTCAGTGCCCTGGAATTGAGAAGAAGCCATGGGCCCAGGTTGTGGGCGCCATGGCAGGATGCAAGTGGGTTACGGCTCTTCGAAGCCAATCCACTGGCCGCGGTAGAGGTTCTTTTGCGGGATCACTTGTTCTGCTTGTAAGAATAAGAGACCGCGCTTGGCTTTTTGCGGGGTGGGGCCGAACGCTTCCTTTCCGAATTCGTACAAATCTTCCGGGCCAGGTGTTTGGCCAAATAGAACGTATCTTAGCACCATTTCGCCCAGCATTTCTTTTGCGTCTCCATAGCGATCATGTAGCCAGGTTTTTTTGAAAATGATCGGGGGCCCGCACACGGCATCTTCGGAGCGCGTGATCAAATCGGTGGACATAACTTGATTTGGTAAGCATCCAATGAGCGAGCCTACTTGCATACAAACAACGGTGTCGATTTGGCAGTTGTACTTTAGATAGAGTTGCGGCTTATTCAGTGGAGCATGCGTACGCTCATCGAGATTAAATTTCCAGAGTGGATCCGCCGATTCTGGATGTTCGTCCGTATTGATAAACTCCTTGTTGGTTTCTGCCCTTCGATTCCTGGCCAGAACGTTGAGTGTCACCCGAGCCGTTTGATCAGAGCCTTCACAACTTCCAGCCGCATCGGTTGCCTCCAGATTTATCCTGTAATCCCCTGGCTGCTTAGGAGTGATGGGAAATACAGTTTGTTTTGAACCATCGGAAGCGAATGCTCCCGGGCAAACGAAGCGTGCATCTTCTCCGAGGAAAGCTTTCAGGTATCCCAGGCGTTCCCAGTCCTGGTTGGATAGCAGATGGAGGTTCTCAAAAAGTTGTATCGGAAAATATAGGGCAGTGGGTGACGGCTGGCTGAGGAGGTTGGCCGACACCGAGCTCGGATCCGATGCTACCCCACATTTGTTCGCGTCTGGATCCGAATAATTAAGCCGTGCCAGGGCCCATCGCGCTTGCCTATTCGAAGGGTACGGCCTGGAGTTAGCCGTAAGGCAACGATGGTCGGGTACAAATATGCCCTGAAATGGATATTTCCACCCCGTCACAGTCATGACTGGCATTCCCTCTGGAAGTTGAACCGACAACGACGGCGGCTGATTGCCCCGTGACCGATTATTGAAAACAATTCTCTCTTCACTACTAACGGGTCCTAAATCCAGGTCGGTGGTCCAGAATACTTGATCATTCGCCTTATCATATTGAAACATTTTGGCTGTGCTGGCACTGCGGACGACGCCGAGACTACCTGCACGATCGAGAAAAAGCTTCTTTGCCTGAAAAGTGCCGGGCAATGAAAGCACTTCCGTTCTATAAACGATTTGGCCGGAAGCCGGATCAAAATCGGCACTGTGTAATCCGGTGTTGTTGATGGCCAGAATTCGGTCATTGCCCGAGAAACTCACACCGCTAAATTCGGAGCCTGTGAGAAATCTTTCGATAAGCGTCCATTGACTGCCATCGAAGGAATACACCCTGATGCCACTACCGCCGGCATAATGGGTATCGCCAGGTAACAGGGCGAAGCGAGCCTCGGGATCCACAGCGATTTGCGGTGAACCATTGAGGCCTCCCTGGTAAACGGGGCCCATACTCTCCAGAGTTAGAATGAATCCATTGGTAATTTTACCCCCATAAAGATACTCATTATGGAGACTATAATACATGAATCGACTGCCATCTTCGCTCAAGACCAATTCTACGCTTTGCTTCGGAAGGTACGCAGTACTTCCATTGCGAGTGCTAATGATCTGAAAAGCAAGTGTACTCGGATTAAAGCGAAAAGTAATTAGGCAGGTTCGGTTCGCAAAGCACCCAGGCACCAATTCGGATGCCGGTGTGCTGGCCGGATAGGATACCCCAGCCAGGAAAAAATTCCCATTCGCATTGTATTCAAGCGCAAACAGTTCCCCGCTAGGTCCGAGCACCGTTGACGTGCTAACAATTTCTGTCCGGTCCGTTGGACCAGTTGGATACCATGAATTTAGATTTCCGTCATTGGCATACGAGAGGATGTTTACACCCGAATAGGTCTGAGCCTGCAGGGGAAAATCATTGATATAGACGGATTTACGCTTGAGTTGGCCATTACCGGGATCGATGTTCATTTCAACGATGCCTTTCTCGCCAATGGTATACTTCATCAATCGATCCGAATAGAAAAAATACGGGAACTCCAGAGTCAACTGTGATCGCGCACTAACGTTGCCTGCAGCATCTTTTACCCAGAGGCTCAAGTTCAGTGTTCCCAGGCTGGCGACATCCCACTGGGTAGGCTTGGAATCTTGCCACTCTGGAGAATTGGGCAAAGGCTGGTTTCCGTTGTCCGATAAATAGTAACCGACGATTGGCGATGCATCAGCAGTCGTTATATCAAAGCGGGCCACCGGTATGGTCGCAATGGTCCTATTATCGCTAAATGAGCTAATAATCGGCGGATCTGCATCGCCGTTGGTAGGATCTGTATAGTTCAATATTTCTTCCAAGTCGGCCAATCCATCACCATCGGTATCGGCCTTTGAATAGCTTGTCCTGTTTCCGGTGGCATATACAATTGATGGGTTATTCTCATAGTAATTGGCGATCCCATCGGCATCGTCATCTCTTCCTGTCTGCGTGGACAGAACTAGCGGTAGAGAATAAATGCCATCGTCGGTAACCGCGAAGAAACTGTAATAGTAGGTAAGTCCCTCGGTAAGTCCCGAATCTTTCAAGAATCCTGGATCCTGAATAGTGACTCCTACGGCTTCTCCTTCGACGGGAGAAAGCGCAGGCTCTAACAGACGCTTTCGCACTATGAGGCCCGTTGCGTTCCTTTGTATGGATTGGTCGATGATTATGCTGATCTGGTCGCTACCCGGTATCAGCGAAATCCCCGTCGGGCTATCAGGTTTTTTAGGTTCCTGGGAACAGTCTATTCCTGCATCGGAAACCCAGTTCCCCCGCGGAAGCACTGCGACGAAGTAATTGGTATTAATCTGATTTGGCGAAGCAAGGTCAAAGTGATTACCGGGTAAAGTTACATGAGATCCCGCCGCATAGTCCTTAGAGTAAACTTCGTAGAATCTAACGGCATCAGTGGTCTCAACGTAGCGACCAACCTCCTGGTTAAAGCCCAAATCGTTCAGCCACGAGGCTCTTTCGGAGCCCCTCGAATCGTACATTATAAAGACTCGCGCGTCGAAAGGTAAGTCGAAATCGATGTAGTCGGTCTTCTGGGAGTATTTATGGTCAGTTTCTGATCCGCAGTAAATTGGTGAAGATGTATGAACCCCGCCGTTACAGGTGGCGATCCCCATGGCCTCGTCTAAGTGGAGATCATAAAAATCGTTGTTCGGACGAATTGTGTAGCCCCTGTCCACGTAATATTTAAACCCCGAATCGAATCTGGCCCATTTCGGCCCGGAAGCCGATCCCGATGGATCCCCGAGTACATTGGCCACACATTGCGGAGGATCGTATACGCCGCCGTCCGCTGGCGCTGGTAATGCGGTAAGAACGTAGGGAGTGAAGTGATTAGTCCTGGCCGTAACCTTGTGATTTGCTGTATCAACTGTTACGTCTCTGGCCGGAAGCCATTGTCCTGATGATTTATCGTAGGTATAGACCATGAATTCTTCGATGAGTCCTTTCTCTTTTAGAAGGCGTGGATCGTATTCGTAAGTTATCTCGGCCACTTTTCCGGGCTCAAGTAGAACGGTATCGTATTCCGTCGGCGCGCCGGGGATCTTGGATGTATCCACATCCAGATCGTATATGTCTCCCACGGCAATGAAATGACCTCCATAGACGGGAACTCGAATTTCCTCGGGATTTTCTTGTTTTCGGATTGTGAACCAGTCTGAAGGATATCCTTCCACCGCTAAACTCGGACGGGAACTGATCAGCGCATTCTCTTCTGGAGAGCCGATGAGTCCCAGTAAAGCCCATTTGCGTTCTTCTTCCGATTTGCTTGTAAGCGACGGAAGAACCCCAATGCAACCCACCAGAATGGGCAAAGCCAGTAAGATTGGCAAAATGGATTTAGATATAAAATACGGAATACTTCTTGCTCTCATGGACTCACTCTCCAAACGATTAGAAAACCGACAGGCCTATGGTGACCTATGGGCGAAAATCTGGTAATATGAGAAAGTTTACTATAATCTGGTCGAGCCTTTTTTTGATCCTAACATTTAGCTCCTGCGCAAGCATGGATGATCCAGCAGAGTCCGGCATCTGGGCCATTGAGCCCCCTGTAGCGCTGGATCCCCGGGTACCTTCCAATCTCAATTATTCGCAATGCGAAGTAATCCAACAAACTCATATTGTGCATTTTCCCTTTGTTCTACCCATCAATGCGGCAGAACCTGCGCCCAAAGGAAAATCAAAAGAGGGGATTCGCGTTCGGTACCGAATTATGCGCCTGTCTGACGTGGGCTATTCGGCCCTGGGCTTTCTATTTGGTGTAATCACCGATACAGAAATAGTGGCCGAATGCCAGGGAGTACGGCGAAGCGACGCGACGAGCGCACCAGAGACTGCCGGCGGCAAAGGGCCGGTGATTACCACGCCAGCGCTTAAATTTCTTTTCGCTTCGGGGGTTTCGGATGCGCCCTTAAATCCAGAATTGCTCAAAGAGCTACCAGCTCTGCTGGAACAATCCAGCCCCAGGCGGATATTGTTGCTGGCCAGCGCCGGGTGCGAAGGAAGCCCAGAAATTAATCAGCAGTTAATGAAAGATCGAGCAAACTGGGCCAAGTCCGCCATGAAGGGACTGGCGCAGGGCGCCTCCCTGGAGATTGGGTATCGAGACCCGAACCGTTGCACTTCGGAGGATGAACCTCGGCCCGACGATCGATATGTTACCATCGTTCCTTTGAAGTAGCCATTTGCACCGATCAGAATTGCGATGCAAGGATTCTGGCGAGGGGACGTAGCCTAAAGGTTCGAATTGTAAGCGCTATTCGTATGGATGGCCTCGACAATGTAGGTGTCGCAAGTGGTGAGTGAGCTACGATTTGCTGCAATCAAGTCGCCAGCGATGGTCGTCATGGCCGGTTCGGAGCTATTAGCAAAACTATAAGAACCGTAATGCATTATGGATGTAAGATCGTATTTTCCGATGTCCAGCCCGCTGGCTCCGGCCTTATCGAATTGCGATTGATACCCGTCCAGGATTCGATCATAGTAGACTACAATGTGTAAGTCCCGGTCGTTTCGTTGCTGCGTATGCAGAAGGCCCAGCGCATGTCCAATCTCATGGACTGCATTTCCGGTGCTGCAACTCGGACCCAGCCACACTCCTTGTTCGCCTCCGCTGTAGCCGACATTGGCCTTACAGCTATCGCTGGCCGGCACCTGAAATTTGACATAGCCGGCCTCGCTGGTTCGTACGTTAAAGCGAACAATGCTATAGGTTTCCCAGTGGCTCAGGGCCGCGGTGATCTTGTCTCGCGTATTTGCGGGTACCCCGGCATCAATGGTGTAGGCAACCTGAATGTAGCCATTACTTACTGGCCAGCGTGAACTGGAGCTGTACCAGGCAAGGCCGTTTTCCGCAAAAGAATTTGCGTTTAAGGGCGGGCTCTGTCTGACATACTGGGGTGCGAATACCATGTCCCCCAGACTAAGACCTTCATCCGATTGTCTGAGAGTTGTATACATCCAATCGCTGCCGGTCCAGACGTAGCGGAAAACCGTCGGACTATCGATCGGCAAATCCGCATCGGATCCAGTGAGTTCGGCGGTGACGTTGCCGCCCGAGTCCAGCGCTTTGGACGGGAGGGCAGGTGCGTCGGTAGCGCTGGCCGTGTGCAACGTACAGTCCGGGCCCTGGTTTGTGAGCAGAAATTCCTGGAGCAATATGGACTGGAGCGCTGTGGGGATGACATCATTGGAGTCGCCGCCCCGGCAATTGGCCGCCAATCCACTCACAACAACCATGAGTGCTACAAACAGAGGCTGGAGGTATGCTCGACTGGATGGGGTTTTTCTATGTATCTCTATGCTGGCCTCCGTGCATCTGCTCATAGAGCCGAATTGTAAGATGCATTTGTGTGGATCGTTTCCGCACCAACAACGTCACATTCTGTTAGTGCAGTGCGATTTGGTTCAATAAGGCTTCCATCTTTTTTTGTCATAACAGGGCTATCGCCAATCGCAAAGTAGAACGAACCATAATGCATGATCGATTCAAAATCGTAAATCCCAATATCAAAGCCATTACTTTTATCGAAATTGCTGCTCTTGCCGCTTTGGATCTCTGAATAATTGACTGTCACATAGGAGTCCCGATCGGATCTCGTTTGTTCGTGATGCAAGCCAATTGCATGACCTATTTCGTGCACTGCGGCGCCAAAGCCACAATTGCTTTGAAGGTTTACAGCCTGCGCACCCCCGATTCGTCCTACAAAGGAATTGCAGCCGCTGCTGTTATCCTGAAAATAGAGGTAGTCGGATTGCGAGGTGCGTTGTACGAATCGAAAAATACTCCTCTCTTGCCAGTGCGCGATGGCATCATTTATGTCCTTCACAGTGGAGGACGGTAAACCGGAGTCAATAGAATATGCGATTTCGAAATTTACTCCATTCGAGGCTCTGGGCCACCGATTGCTTGTTGCATTGGTTCCAACGCTGAAGTAAGCGGCACTTGCCTCATCAGCATAATCGAAAAGCTGCCCGTCAGTCAAGAGCATATCATTCTCGAGCACGTACACGTCACCGTATTCGTGAACGGTTACAGGGATGGGACCGTAGCGGCTTGGCAAAAACTTCAACGCCGGGGCGCCTACATCGTTAACCGTTTCATTGGCGGATGGATCCGTTTCGCCTGTGGTTGTTCCCGTTGTCTGGAATAACTTCTCCAGCGCCAGGCTCTGTTGTACGTTACACGGGCCCGCTGCAATATCCAATAGCTCAAACGCTAGAAATTCATCGATTAGCAAATCGAGGGGGTCCTCTTCCTCAGTGTCCTGTCCTTGCAGCGATTGCAGTTGCTCGGCCGTGCATTGCATCGAAACGACACCCGTGGTAAAAATCAGTAATAGTAGGCTCAGGGTATTGATCAGTCTTTTCACTTTGCCTTTCTCCTTGTACTTTGTATTGTATCTGAATTCTTTCGATTTCGACTTCGTGCCCACCGCATGGTAGCTTACGATCTTGCCCGGCAAGTAAGAATAATGCACCTCAATAGCCTTTCGAATTCAGTGCGTCCAGATAGCTCCAGCGCCAATGGTTCGTACCAAGGCCTGTATCATAGCTCCGAATTATACGTTGGATCCGAGTGGATCGTTTGCGCGCCATTAACATCGCAACTGGTCAGTGCATCACGCTGTCTGTAAATCCAGCTACCATCCAGCTTTGTCATCACCGGAACATTTGTATCTATCGCAAAGCTATCGGATGCATAGTGCATGATACTTGTGAAATCGTAGGGCCCGATGTCGGTGCCGCTGGAATTTTTTTGATATTGCGTTGGATCGGTGGTACGATCCAGATATACGGCAACGTGGTTATCCCGATCGTTTCTTTGTTGTTCGTGTAGCAGGCCCAGGGCATGTCCGATTTCATGTACCGCATTGCCGGTGCTGCATGCATCTTCCAAAGTCAATTCCTGGCCGCCACCGGTGGGCGGCACGGATAGACCAACGCGACCCACCCAGGACGAGCATCCGGAGCCGCTCTGGAAATAGATCCATTCGGCTTCCGAAGTGCGGACCTTAAAATCAAAAAATGAATTCGCTTCCCAGTGGGCAATGGCCAGTGCGATTTCGTTTTGCGTAGCTACTGGCAGTCCGCCGTCCAGTTCGTAGGGCACATCAAACTTTCCAGTGGATCCATTCTTATGCCACCGAACGCTCGTGGTTCCCGTGGCAAAGCTGTAGTACTTTCCTTCGGCGGTATCTGGGTAGTCGAATACCTGCCCGCGGGGAATAAGCATATCTGATCCGTAGACGTATTTATCGCCTTCGTCGTGGAGCTGCACTCGTTGCACGCGATTGTTGATAATCATGTATTTGGTCACCACAGGACCGGTGGCGGAATAGGCCTCGTCAATGCCCTGGTCTGTATTCGTGTAAGGGACGTCGCCAGGAATGTCATCGGGAGCGATGGCATCCGCATAGTTGGAGGAAAGCATCGTGCAACTGGAACTGGCTATGGTGTTGGCAATATACTGTTGAATCAGAAAATCAACGTACTGCTCCAGCAGAGATTTCTCTTTTTCCTTCTGGCATGCAGCTACGCTCATAACGAGTACCAATGGCAGTATTCGCATTCCGATCCGGGAAATAACGCCTGGTTTCATAATGCACTCCCGTCCGTATAGTAACCGGACCACCTTTCTATTCAATGGGATGGATTCCCTATTTCTTTTCTAACACTGTTGTGGGAGTTTTTAGAAACTCCTGCAACGCCTCATCGCTCACGGCATGATCGTAAAAAAAGGCCACTCCATAATTTGTGCTACAATCGTCGGCGCAATTCCGCGGGCTGTAATAGCACTGCTTTAATGCACCATTTTCGTGCACTCCAACACCTAGATGGTACTCCTCTGGATCTTTGCTTATAACTTCCCTTTCGCATGCATCGTACAGCTCTTCCATGGAAAGGCCCGGAAAACCGCCTTCGCCGCCAAACAAACGTTTCGTCCTGGGCACCGCTAAAAAGGATTCCAGTACTTTTACTTTTCGTTCGCCCTGGTCGACGCCCACCTGGATTCGTTTGAATAGCCGTGCGGTCAGTTCTCCTTTTTCGAAGCGAACTACCGTTATATCCGTGTGGCCGGTAAAGCTGGACTTTAAACGTACGTATGTATAGGTTTGGTCCAGGCTACCGGCCGTTGTATTCCATAGTTTTCTAGCCTCTCGAAGGGCTCCGCCGCTCACTTCCATCGCTCCAGATATGGGCGGGCTACCGCAGGCCAGGGTAACAAATCCAACCAGACAGATAGACGATAGATATAGGTGTACTGCTTTAAAGTTCATGCTTGCTTCGACTCTTGAATTTAGACGCAAAAGAGCGCAAACATTCTCGGTAAATTCGCAGAAATTTGCCCGTGGAACCAGTGTGTGCAGAAAGTTAAGAGAAATCGGCCGTGCTATCCGCGCGATCGGGCCGCAAATAGCCCGAAAGCACCTGATAGAAGTTACCCGGCGAAAATGGTTTGCCTATGAATCCGTCGAATCCAGCGGCATCGATCCGGATCCTGGTTTCATTGCTTACATCCGCGGTGGCGGCGATTACGGGACCGGTGTAGCCGCTATCGCGGAGCGCTGCAATGGTGGCGAATCCATCCATGTCCGGCATATGCAAATCTAGCAGCACCAGATGCGGGTAAGCTTGCTCCAGCAATGCTACCGCCTCTACTCCGCTGGCCGCTTCCATATGCCGCAGATTCCAGCGTTCCAGAAACCGTCCGGTGAGCAGTCGGTTGTCGGGGTTGTCATCCACAATGAAGATCATCTCCCGGCGAAAGTTGCGACTGGATGGGGCCCCCTGGACTGCCGACATAGCCTGCGAAATTTCGCTCATTTCCAGGGCCCGCACAGGATTGGGATCGGGAGATAGGGGTAGGTCAAACCAGAATCGCGAGCCTTCCCCCGGTTTGCTTTGCACCTGGAGATCGCCTCCCATGAGGTGAACCAGCTCCTTACAGATAGCCAGCCCCAATCCGGTGCCTTCATGTTTTCGGTCGGGCTGAAAGCCTGCCTGGAAATAAGACTCAAATATCTGCGGCAGTTGCTCGGGCTCCAGACCGATCCCCGTATCCTGGACCGAGAATCGGATCTGGTTCTTATTTCCTCGCAGAGCAGTGACGTCCAGGCGAATGAATCCAGAATCGGTAAACTTGATGGCATTTCCCAGCAAATTGTGCAGCACCTGCGATATTCGATGCGAATCGCCCAGCAATCGATCGGGCAGATCATCCTCTATATGTAATTCGAGGAGCAGTCCTCTTCCGGAGGCACGCTCGCGATGGATGAGCACTACTCGATGAAGTAGCATCCGCAGGGAATAAGAGCCTTCCTGATACCGAAGTTTGCCCTGGGCCAGTCGATTGAAATCCAGCACATCGTTCACCAGAGTAAGAAGGTGGTCCGAGGCAGATTGTAGCGTCTGCACATAGCTGGAGGTTCGCTCCGGATCCTGCTCTTCGCGGAGAAGGTGCCCTATATGAATAATCGAATGAAGAGGTGTGCGAAGCTCATGGCTCATACGCGATAGAAAATCTCGGTTATTTCGGGCGGCTGCATCGGCCAGATCGCGTTCCAATTGCAGTTCCGCCACCGATCGATGCATCTGATTTGTTTTAAGGCTGGTGGCGATGGCCTGGCAGACTATGAGGATCAGGATGGCGTCGCCTACCAGATAGGGCACCAGTAGAATCTCATAGACGCGAAGGAAGTCTACGATCGAGGCTGTAAGCAACGCCAGCATTCCCACCAATAAGAAGATAGAGCCGGATCTACGCCGTCGGAGAGCATTTATGAGCACAACCAGGCAGTAGGCCGCTCCGGCAAAGAAAATCGCCGTATATATACCCAGAGTGCGCGAAATGAAAGTTGGACTTGCGAAAACGGCGAAAATGGCAAAGGTTCCGCTTACTCCGTAGAATACAGCAACCATGGTTCGTCGCGCTTCCTGGGGAAACAGCGAATACAGATGATGCAGAGCGGCCGCAATGCTCAAATAGAAAGTAATATACTGTAGTCGGATGTATACGTCGTACGGGAATTCCGGAAACAGTGCGACGATCGGCTTTTCGCCGGAAGTCAGTATGCGCACCATTACGATGAGCGAAAAGATCGAAAGCGCCAGGTTTGTGGGGTTATTGCGGTCGATGCCTGCCATGACTCCAAAGTACAGGGTTGTTAGCATTAAAGCGCCCGCTACCAGCAGGTAGCGACTCATTCGTTGTCGATCCAGTTGATTGATTTGCTGCGGAGTGCCCAGGCTTACGGCTCCAAAAATTCCCCCTTTGCGATGATGGAAATTAGAAACAAAGATCGTAATCACAGGATGACGATTGGTCGGAGTAAAGAATACAGTAAAAGGCGTTGTGCTGGGACGAGTCTCTTCCCTGGATTTGCCCGGCCTGCCCTGGCATTGGAGCAGTTGCGAGTCCAGATACACGCACGATTCGGTCATGATCTCTGTAAACCGGAGAGCCATGGGTTGGACTCGGTCTAATTCCAACTGCACTCGATAGGTGCCATAATGATGATCGGAAACCTCGGCAAATGCATCTTCGGGCCAGGTTCCAAACACAAACTGGCGGACGGGTACGCGGTCTTCTAATTGGTCCGGTGTGGCATCGGGAAAGAAATCCCACAATCCATGCAATTGCACCGGGCCTTCCATAATGCTCTTCTGATCGATTTGGGCCCGTCCATCTTTCACCAGAGGGGCTCCGGACAACGGGATCCAGGAAATCAACACAATTAGAAGCAAGGGAACTTTGCAGAGTTTAACCAAAGCGGCCGGCACAGTCCGAACGATGAGCCCCGCCGCTTTGCGGTCAATCTCGTTTTTTAGTTGGCGGCCTCTTGCAGTGATCCAAACCGGTGTTTGTGGTCAGCCGGCTAATCAGACTCACAATGGCGCTGGGTATACTCGGCACTATTCTGCTGGGAGTACTCTATGGTAGCTATGGCTGGGTATCCAACGCAGTACGCTATCGTATCTTTGATGAAGTGGCCGATGTGCAGCCGCATACGGTGGGCCTGGTTCTTGGAACATCCGAGTATGTTAAGACAGGGCAACGGAATCTCTTTTTTACCTATAGAATGCAGGCCGCAGAGCAGCTCTTTAGAGCTGGGAAGATCCAGTATATTCTGGTAAGCGGCGACAACAGCACGCATCGATACAACGAACCGCGAGCCATGCGGGAAGCATTGTTGGAAGCGGGGATTCCATCCGAGCGGATCGTTATGGATTTTGCAGGATTTCGAACCCTTGATTCGGTGGTTCGGGCCCGGCAAGTATTTGGTCAGACTTCGCTAACTGTCATTTCACAGAGGTTTCACAATGAAAGGGCGGTACTCATTGGATTACACAACGGTATCGACATGTATGGGTTCAACGCGCGGGATGTTCAATCCGGGGAAGGATTGAAAACCTACATCCGCGAATGGCCGGCTCGAGCTCTGGTGCTGGCCGATCTTTTCTTTTTAGGGACCGAACCCCGATTTCTTGGAAAAAAGATCAGCATCCCGCCGGGCAATGCATCGGCAACCTTTCGAAAGTAACATCGTCCAATTACAAAAGAGATAGGAGAAATGGAATGAAACTTAAGAGTGTAGCGCTGTTATTCTTTTTATTTTCTGCCGCTTTGCAGGCGCAGCAAAAGCCCGATGATTTTTCGCTCATTACCTCTGGCCCCATTCTGGAAGTCAGTCCGGGTGGTTCTGCCGACATTAAGATTGCGGTTCGAATTCCAGAAGATAATCATATCTATGTGCGGCCGGCCACTGCGATGAGCTTTAATATTGCCACATCATTCCGGATCCCCGATTCCGAAGGCTTTGCTGTGGATGTTCAAAATGCGCCCGAAGCAACAAAGCATGACACGGATTACATATTGGAAGGCAAGGGTCGATCCAACGTTGCAGGCGTTTACGAACTGCGCATCTTTGAACAAAAAGGACGCAAAGCGGGGCCGCAAGTCTACACAGTGCCAATCATTATCAAGACGCAGATGTGCAACTCGAAGACGAATATCTGCTTTCGACCGCAGGAGTTTAAGAAGTCGGTTCGAATCAAGGTCATAGGCGAAAAGCAAAGCGTTTCCGTACGGGCCACTTCGAACATTAACTGGGAATCATCCTACGATCAGGCGATGGCGGAGGCCAAAAAAAGCGGAAAGAATGTATTTGTGGTTATAACCGCGCCCAGCTGGTGCGGCTACTGTCAAATGCTGGAAAGGGATGTGTTCTCAAAAGACAGCGTTGCGGCCGCTTTAAATGGAGGTTTTATTCCATTGCGGATTCTGGATACGAATTCCGATCAGAATAAATTTCAATTTAGCGGTTATCCGACCATGAAGATTGCCAGTTCCTCGGGCCAGATTGTGAAAGACGGTGGAATCGGCCGATCCGAGCAGTCTTTCCTGGCGGCCATTGCTCCCTTTGCAAAAACCAATGAGCAAGAAAACACCCAGGAAGTCCTGGGCAAAGACGAATACCGGGCCAATCTTTCGATTCGAGTTTATAAGTCTGGCGCAAACTGGGTGGTAGAAAGCCCGGTGACCGGCAAGGTACTCTACACCGAAGCGCGACGCGATGAGAAGTACATCATACTCAAGTCCACGCAGAAGAACGAATTTCTGGCAGTTCCGCTGAACGGCGACCAGGGCTATTTTCATGATGGAGAAAAATGGAGTCCGGCCTTCACCATCCAACAATGATGGCTTCCGGGGCCCTTCCTTGGCGGGGAGTGCCCTTAGATCTTCAGATGGCCGCGTCGAAACAGCAACGTAGTTAATGCATGTAGAAGCTTGTTTCGGCTGAAAGGCTTTGTTATATGTAAGTCAAAGCCTGCCTGAATCGATTTTCGATGATCTTCTTCTGTGGCAAAAGCCGTAAGCGCAATGAGCGGCGGATTGGGACGACCGGCTGCCGCATTACCCTGAATTAACTCTCTGGCCACCTGAAACCCGTTTAGTTCGGGCATGGATATATCTAGAAGGATAGCATCGTATCGTGCGGTGCGGCCCATCTCCAGGGCCTTCATTCCATCCTCGGCGAAATCTATTTTCCAGGCCGTATGCGCCAGAAACCTGCGCATTAGCTCGCGGTTCTCGGGGGCATCCTCGGCAATGAGTATTCGGAGCGGAATCTGGCAGGCTCTGTCCATTTGCCCTCTGGCATCTCCCGCATCGCTTTGCACCGAGTCCGAGTATTCCAGTTCCAGATGCACCGAAAATCGACTGCCTTTGCCAGGTTCGCTTTGCAGGCGTAGTTCCCCGCCCATTTCTTTTAGCAATAGCTGCGCCACCGTCAGACCCAGTCCATGATGTCCAGAATCCTGGAGATTAACATGTTCAAATTGATCAAAGATTCGTTTCTGTTCGCCCGTTTCCATTCCGGGTCCAGTGTCCTCTACATCGATACGAATCGAACGGTGCAGTCCATCCAGTTCGCTGCAGACGATCGCAACATGCACCGAACCGGATTCAGTGAAATGAATGGCATTGCTTACAATATTTCCCACTATTTGCTGGATCCGCGCCAGATCCCCCAGCAGAAATCCTTCGCAATGTCCGGATTCGGTGATGGAAAATCGAAGACCTTTGGCCGATGCCGCCTGCATGTACAGCGAACGGAGTGCCTGGGCCAATTCATGAACGGTGAGCCAGGAGTATTTTAGCTGGATCTGTCCTGCCTCCAGGCGATTCAAATCCAGTAGATCGTCGATGACATTGAGGAGGCTCTTTGCCGAGGACTGCATCATGGCAAGCATCTGTGCGCGTTCGGGATCGGCTTCCTTTTCCATCAATAGTTCCGCAAGGCCCAGAACGCCGTGAATAGGGGTGCGAACATCATGGCTCATTCCCGCTATGAATTCGCTCTTTGCTTGATTTGCCTTTTCGGCCAGAAGCCTGGCCTGCATCACGCCCTGTTCGCGTTCCACATCAAGACTGACATCGCGGGAGATTGTTTGAATTCCGGTTACCTGCCCGGAAGGATCGACAATAGGATGCGACGTAGTTTGCAGCCAGGTATAGGTGCCGTCCTTTTTTCTGATTCTGTATCGGATGCCTCGCTCCAATTCCCCGGTTTCCACGGGGGTGTGGCTAAGCTCTCGAATTCTTCGAGCATCGGCAGGATGAAAGATTGCATATGGATCGGTGCCGACCAGATCCGAAGGATGGTAACCAAGAATGCGCTCAACGGCCGGATTGACATACTCATAGATCCCATTGGCCCGGTGCAGGCAGATCATATCCGTGCTATTTTCGATAATCTGTCGGTAGATCTGGTCTTTCTTGATTCGGTCCGTAATATCCGTAAAGGTCGCAGCGGCCCCTACCAGCTGGCCATTTTCGGTTTGTGGAGAGGCGCTTACGGAGAGCCAGCGGACCTCATGGCTCACTGGATCCGTTATTCCATGCACTACATCGCGGGCTGTTTTTTGCTGTTGCAATGCCACCGCCAGCGGTAGTTCGGCCGGATCCATGGCCTGACCATCCAGTCCAATCTGTCCGAAGGATTTATTCTGATAGAATGCGCCAGTGAGTTCATCCTTCTCCAGAGAAAGGATCTGACAGGCCATGGGGTTCGCATAGAGTATCTGTCCGTCCAGAGCAACGCGAACGAAGCCCACAGGAATGATTTCCAGTAATTCCTCTTCCATAGCCTATGCCCGTATTGGACGGCCAGCTAATCAAAAAGATGGACAGGATTGTAGAAAATACTTCCATCGGAGTAGTGTTGGGCGAAGAAAAAGGATCCTTCTATTTCGACGGGCAGGGCGGAGTCCGGTTGCACTGTATTGAGCGTGGCGATGGCCCGGCGATGGTGCTTCTGCATGGATTTCCTCAGTTCTGGTGGTCCTGGCGCCATCAAATCGCGCATTTTGAATCAAGATACCGAGTGTTCGCTCCGGATCTTCGTGGATACAATCTCAGCGACCATCCCAAAGGGTGGGAGTATTACGAGGCCGGGCGGTTGGTGCTGGATGTGGTAGCCTTAATTCGTAGGATTCAGCGAGGACCAAAATCAAGAAAAGAAGACAGTAGCGTTCTTTTGATCGGGCAGGACTGGGGAGGAGCCATTGCCTGGCTTACAGCCATGTATTTTCCGGAACTGGTCCGCAAATTGGTGGTGCTTTCTTTTCCACATCCTTTGGTGGCTCAGAAGCACTGGCAAAATCCGTTGCAGCGAATTCGCTCGGCGCCGCTTTTCTTTTTCCAGATCCCGGCCATTCCGGAGTTTGCCCTGAATGTGGCGCCCCATTTATTCTACTCGCATCTATTTCGTGGCGATACGGGGCACGGCGAAGCATTTCCCGAAGATGTGATACAGGCCTACGTCGATGCACAGAAGCGTGCCGGTTCATTGACCGGGCCCTTGCATTACTTTCGCAACTTTGTATCGCGAGGGTGGGTGGGATTTGATCATCCGCCCCAGGATCCTCTGCATATTCCCACGCTGCTCATCTGGGGCGATAAAGATCGATATTTTCATTCCGAGACCATGCAGGAGCACGGGCTGTCTGAGCATATAAGCGCTAACTTTCGCGTGGAAACCATAGCGGCAGGAAGCCACTGGCTGCCGGAACAATTTCCGGACCGTGTGAACCAGTTGATTGGCGATTTTTTAGATTAATGCGTTTCCGGAGCTTCGAGCTCCAGAGCGTTCCACGGGCGGAGCGGGTCTAAATTTTTCTGCGCTGCCACGCGAAACTGGAATTCCCTGTACAGATCTCTTGCGCGGGCAATCTCTTCCACCGAGCGGGACATTTTGCTGGCCGCTTTCAGGATGTTACAGGCTTCTCTGTATCTGGATCGTGAAACGGCCCGTTCCTGAAGCAAAAACCTTCGAATGGAATTCATGAAGGCTACTCGATTGTGATGGATGGTGGCCTTGTTTTTGGGATGGGGTGGATAGAGCTCCCGGACGACTCCAAATGCATAGCGCAGAAACGTATCTGGATCCTCCAGCAGAATGTTGCGCTCTTCTTCCGTGAAGCCTTCCAGATACAATCGGAACAGAGCCACGCGAGCGGCTTTGGCGGGCCCCATGGAAGCCAGGGCTTCTTTATCAATATTACTTTCTATACCTGTTTCAACAAATACGGACCAGCCCAATACCATAGATTCTATGACATCCATGTACAGGCGCTGCTCGGTCTCTGCGATCGATTGTTCGGTTTCGTTTTCTCCTTCGTCTGGTGTCATAATCCGACCCTCTCACCTCATCAAAGGTAATGCCAGAACTTTTTGCAACTTTTTTTCTGTCCAGGCCCTGTTTCGCGTACTTCGCATGATGCGTTGCGAAAGCAACGTTGGTGCGATGCCCACAGGCCTAAAAGCCGCCTTGAGTCTGGCCCTGGCTTACGGTCCAGAATCCTTCGAACTCCGGAGGCGCCTCTCCGCCATTGATCATTACGGAAACGGGCTTTCCGGCGGGGAATTGTTGCTTTTGTATAAATCTTAGAAATGGACCGTCGGTATGATAGCTGTTTCCAAAGCCGGCCAGAATGTAGACGGTTTTACCCGGATTGGCCTTTTCTATGCTCTGCACAATTTCCTGGATGCGCTGCGTCTTTCCTTCTGCGTAAGTTAGGGGCGGCGCAATCCTTGAAGTTAGCTTTCCGTCGGCCATCTGGAGTCGGATTCCGTTTATTTGAGCGGGGTCCAGGCCCAATGTATGGGCGGCGCCTCGAACAAAAAACTCCGGGCTTGCCGAAACGATGTGGTTTTCTATGCCTGAATTCTGTAGCCCGCGAAGCATTTGCAGTGAGCTCTGGAAGTAGTACAACTGGTAAGTGCTCTCAAAGATCTTTCGCGCGAAATCTTCGATTTCTGTTGGATCGGCTCCTGCATATTGAGTTGCCAGAAAAGAATAGGAATTCTTATGCCCGAGGGTTTCATCCCTTCGTCTGTATTCTTCAAAGAACGCTTTCGCTTCATTCCTTCTAAAAACCGAGGAAAACCCCTTTTCGATGGTCTGTTCTACCAGGCCCCGGTAGATCACTCTTCCATCTTGCATGAGCCCTTCCGAGCAATCGCCCTTGAGGATAGTTCCATCAAAGTCCCAGAATGCCAGAAATAGGCAGTCTTTGCAGTCCAGTTGCCGCTTTGTTTCCAGGATTGTTCTCACGATGGCCCCTGCATGTGGTTCGCCCGGAGCGGACATCTTCTTGCAGTAGCCAGTGAAAATAATCGCCGCTGTAACTATTAGCGCAGAAAATGCATTGTTCGCTCGGTGCTGGTTCATATCTGTAATCAGACGATGCTCAAGAAAAAGCCAAAGTCGCAACCACAATTTGGCTCGCCTGCCGGCCATGTATTGCCGCCCGCCAAAAAGAAGAAAACCAGGGCGCTGATTGTCGAAGGAGGCGGGATGCGGGGCGCCTTTGCCGGAGGAGTGCTTGCGGCCATGAATCGGTTTTACCCTTCGGTTCACTTCGACATTGTGGTGGGAGTATCGGCTGGCAGTTGTTCGGCGGCCTACTATGTGACCGAAGCGCCCAATGATCTGGAATCCACGATCCGAAACCTGAATGTATGGCGCTATGAGCTTAGCGATGGGAGGTTTCTGTCCCGGCGTCGATTG
>JAGRNC010000599.1 GCA_020440935.1 Leptospiraceae bacterium
TGCCTGGATCTCCGGCTTAAAGATGGTCTGTGCCTGTGTTCTGGAGCGTGCCAGAGACTTTCCTTTGGTCTGCGAAGGTAGACTCTCCAGGTTCATGCCCATTTCTTCCAGTCTTCCTTTGGACAGAGTCTGACCGCCTTCAAAGAAGCCCATGCTGTTGGAAAAAGCGGAAAGAATTAGCTGAATTTCCTGCGGTGTGGCCTTACCTGTGGCAAATAGCATCACAAAAAAGCAAAGCAGCAGCGTTACCATGTCGCCGTAGGTGGTCATCCATGCGGGGGAGCCCTCTTCGCAGGGTGGACATTGTTCCTTCTTTGCCATATTGATATCCTGGATATACGGCCGACCGATTACGCTCCAGCCGTGCTTTCGTCCAGAGCGGTGCGCTCCGCAGGCGGCAGAAATGAGGAAAGCTTGTCTTTTACAATCCTTGGGTTATCGCCGGACTGAATACTCAAGATTCCTTCAATCATGATAGCCTTAATCATCATTTCATCGGCATCGCGTAAGGCAAGCTTGCGACTCATGGGAATGGCCACCAGGTTCGCAGCCAGTGATCCGTACAGAGTTGTGATCAATGCCGCCGCCATACCGGAACCAATGGCCGAAGGATCCCCGGCGCCCAGGTTCTTGAGCATCTGCACCAGACCAATCAAGGTTCCAATCATTCCAAAGGCCGGCAAAAAGAAGCCCAGATCGTTCCAGAGCTTTACCCCTTCTTCATGACGATTGTGGATATTCTGCATATCCGTATCCAGGATGTTCCGTACCAGTTCCGGATCCGTTCCATCCACCACCAGCTGAATGCCTTTGCGTAGGAAGGGCTCTTCAAGACTGACCAGATCGTCTTCCAGCGAAAGCAAGCCTTCGCGACGGGCACGCTCAGAAAAGCTTACCAGAGTCAGGATTAGTTGCCCCACATCGGTCTGGCGGGGAAAAAAAGCAAAACGAGTATACTTTGTGAAGTTCACCAATCTGGAGAGTGGACTCGCCACAACAGCCGAGGAAAGCCCTCCTCCGATGGTGATGAAAATCGACGGCAGGTCAAAAAGGTCCAGAGGAGAAAGGCCCGCGGACAGAGTTCCAAAAAGAACCAGGCCAAACCCAATTACAATACCGCCTAAAGTTGCTAAATCCATGAACTATCCCTGCTTATGATCCTGTATCGGCCCTCCCGTACAGCGCTTTTTCAAAAATTTTTCTTTCGAACTCGGCAATTTTCTCCGCAATCTCTGCCGGAGACTCTTTCACGATGAATTTACGCTCGGTGGTGAGAGTAACCACCGTGTCCGGGTGCGCCTCTACGGTCTCAATGAGACGATGATTGATATAAAGCTCCGTATCATTCAGTCGATGCAGGGGAATCATGGGTATCTGCCTGCAGGGGGACCCCTGCATGACAATGGATTTTTCGCAAATATCGCTTTTTAAGCGGAACAACTGCTTTGCCGCTCCTACGGAAATCCAAGAACACTAATCCTTTTGTCCAGCGAGCCAGCCATCCAATGGAAACGGGGGCCGTTTCTGTCGGGGCCGTTCAAAACACTCGACAGACAATGCCCGTGCAGAATCGCTGAGAGAATGTCCATTCGATATGGTCGCGCTGTGCTGATCGCCGTCGGCTTCTTTCTACTCTATCTGGCCATCGGAATGATTCTTCAGTTCCTGGCCGTGCCCCTCGGAAACGTCCTCCCCCGGAGCGCCGGGATCCATGCTGCGGATCTGCAAAAGCTCATTACATTGCCGGCTTTTTTTCTGCCAGTTATCATCTTACACCTATATCCCGGCAAATTTCATGGTTCTCTGGAATGGAAAGGGGGTCGAATCAGCGGTGGCCTGGCCGTATGGATCGCAATATTGGTACTCATACCTTTTGGAGCGCAGGCAGCGGGCTCCTTTCTCCAGACCGTTTCCTATCGCTTGCTTCCGTACCCAGAATTTTACGATCGATTGGTAGCCGCTCTAGAGCCCACCGGACATTGGCTGGATTATCTGGGGGCCTTTTTGCTGATCGGAATAACTGCT
>JAGRNC010000600.1 GCA_020440935.1 Leptospiraceae bacterium
GGAGCGGCTGCGATTTTGGTTTTTGCGCCGATTTCCGCTTTCTCCGCCTTCGCTCTCTGCGTGCGCTCGCTCGGATTCGTCCCGGAAAGGCTTAAAGTCGCCCTCGGGGTACTTTACAAAGTTAGGATCAACCGTGGACACCGGAATCTTATGACGGAGCAATTGCTCGATTCGTGGCAGGCATTCGAAATCATCCTCGGAGCAGAACGAGTAGCTCACGCCGCTCTTGCCTGCCCGGGCGGTACGCCCAATGCGATGCACATAGGATTCGGAATCCTGCGGAAGATCAAAATTAAATACATGAGTAATATCGTCTACATCGAGGCCGCGGCTGGCCACGTCGGTAGCTACCAGGATATTGTATTTTCCAAGCTTGAATTGCTTTAACAGTCGGACGCGCTTCTTCTGATCGAGTAGCGAAGAAAGCCCGGTGGCGGCCACACCGTACTTGTGCAGCTTTCGCGTAATATCCAGGACTTTGCGCTTGTAATTGGTGAATACAATGGCTCGGGGCTGCTCGGCTGCAAGAACCAGATTTAGCAGATAAGGAAGTTTTTCTTCCCGCCCCAGGTGGAATAGATGCTGATCGATCTTGTCCACTTCAATGGTTTCGGCTTTGGTGCGCACCTCCACCGGATCATGCATAAAATCCCATGCCAGCCGCATCACATAGTAGCTCATGGTTGCCGAAAAGAGCATGGTCTGCGATTTTTCGGGCAGCTTCTTCATGATATAGCGGATATCGCGAATGAAGCCCATGTCGAACATTCGGTCGGCTTCGTCCAGAATGAGATGTCGAATGGAAGCTACGGGGAATTTGTTCTGCTTGATGTAATCGATCAAGCGTCCGGGCGTTGCAACAATAACCGATGGTTTTGCTGCCAGCTCCTTTTCCTGCCGATCATAGCTATCGCCTCCAAAGATTGTGGCGATGTTTAGCTTGTAATGAGTAATCAGTTTCTCCACTTCCTCGGCAATCTGGATGCAGATTTCGCGAGTGGGAGTAAGAATAAGTGCAGCGGGCGCTTCACCTTTGTCCAGGGATTGAATGATGTTGCTGATCACGGGAAGCAGAAATGCGATCGTTTTGCCGGTTCCGGTCTGCGAAATACCAACAATGTCGCGTCCAGCCAGGGCTGGCTCAAAAGTATCTTCCTGTATTTGCGTTAATGTCTCCAGACCCTGGTCAGAAAGGGCCTTTTGTATGTCCGGATGGACAGGTAGGTCTTTAAATAGCATTCTCGGCCAGCAGACCAAAGCTCGACTGCCTGTCAATTCCGACTATCCAGGGAAAATTCGTTGACTCAAGGTGAAATTAGACCTACGTTCCAGTATGTCATCCAAAACCGTCAGCCGCCTTCGCATCGGCCTGACTGCGATTCTGGTGATTTCCGTCGTATTAGCCAACACAGTTTGGGCCGCCCCGGGGCTATCCGAGCGACCGAAAGGAAGTTACTTGCGCAAGCTTGCAGATGCCGGTGTACTTCGAATCGGGCTCCAGAAAAATGTCCCACCTTTTCATATTCCGGACAATGAAGAGTATCCGGGCCTCGATGTAGAGATAGGCCGGGCCATCGCCGAGCATATGGGACTAAAACCACAGTTTGTTTTTGGCGATCTGGATCAGCTAATCGATCTGGCCGCGCAGGGCAAGATCGATGTAGCGCTGGGCGGAATCTCCAGCGACCTGGAGCGTAGTCTGCGCGCAAACTTTACGGAACCGTACCTGAAGACCACGCCCGCCGCTTTGCTCAATCGGAAGTCCCTTCCGCCCGAGACGAGTTCCGTGGATTTTCCGCGAAAGAAGTTCGAATCCCTTCTGGATCTTCGCTACGCGGGTAGCCTGAAGATCGGAGTGAAGCAGGGAACGACCAACGAGGAAATCCTGAAGACCGACACCGAATTCTCCATGCATCAAATTGTAACCTTTGATTCCAATGGACAGGCATTGCAGGCTTTGCTTGCCGGCGAAGTTGATGCATTTGTGGCCGATGGCGTCTATATCCAGGCACAGACCATAAT